>DATKAS010000392.1:0-3984 GCA_035497855.1 Acidimicrobiales bacterium | reverse complement strand
GAACGCCGACTTCTCGTTCTGGTACCCCCCGCAAGGGCCCGACGAGGCGTTCGAGACCGCGGACTTCGGGATGTCGTCGCTCGAGGGCGGCGACGTCATGCCGATCGGCAACCGCACGGTGCTCATCGGCATGAGCGAGCGCTCGCAAGGGCGGATGATCGAGCAGATCGCGAAGGCGCTCTTCGAGAAGGAGGCGGCTGATCGCGTGATCGCCTGTGTCATGTCGAAGGACCGGGCGCACATGCACCTCGACACCGTGTTCACTCTCCTCGACCGCGACAAGGCGACCGCGTATCCGAAGGTCATCAACGACATCCGAGCGGTGAGCCTCCGACCGAACACTGCGCCCGGCGACTTCCACATCACCGTGGAGGACAGCTTCCTCGGCGCCGTCGCGGACGCGCTGGGTGTCGACCGGCTGCAGGTTGTCGAGACCGGCGGCGATGCCTACCAGCAGGAGCGCGAGCAGTGGGACGACGGGAACAACGTCGTGGCCCTCGAGCCCGGCGTCGTCGTCGCGTACGAGCGCAACACCTACACGATCGCCAAGATGCGCCAAGCCGGGGTCGAGGTGATCGAGATCGAAGGGTTCGAGCTCGGCAAAGGTCGAGGTGGCGGCCACTGCATGACCTGCCCGTTGCTCCGCGACGCGGTGTAGCGCGATGACGGAGACCCGAGTCCCGCCTTCCGCCGCGACCGAATCGGGTCCACGGTTCGGCCCGCTGCAGGCGATCGCGCTGATCATGGGCTCGATCATCGGAGTCGGCATCTTCAACCTGCCGACGTCACTCGCCGGGTATGGCCCCATCACGTTGGTTTCGATGGGCCTCACGACGATCGGCGCCCTGGCCCTCGCCGTGCTCTTCGCCGCGCTGTCGCGCCGACTACCCGCGGACGGAGGACCGTACGCGTATGCCCGCGTCGCCTACGGCAACCGCATCGGCTTCATGAACGCGTGGTCGTACTGGATCACGGCGTGGGCGGGCAACGCCGCGATCGCGGTGGGTTGGGTGCTGTACGTCGAGAAGTTCGTGAACAAGGACGGAACCAAGCTCTGGTCGGTCTTGCTCGTGCTCATCGGGCTTTGGATCCCTGCTCTCATCAACTTGTCGGGCGTCAAGAACATGGGCGCAGTGCAGGTCATCACGACGGTGCTGAAGTTCTTCGCGCTCGCGTTCATGTCGACCGTCGGTCTGTTCTTCATCGAGAAGGCGAACTACACGCCGTGGAACGTGAGCAGCGAGAGCGCGGTCGCAGCGATCGGCGGGGGCATGGCGATCGCGCTGTTCAGCTACCTCGGCGTCGAGACCGCAGCGGTCGCGGCGAAGAAGGTCCGTGACCCCGACCGCAACATCCCGCGCGCCACGATCCTCGGCACGCTCGCGACGGCGGTGGTCTACATGCTGTCGCTCATCGCCGTGTTCGGGATCCTCCCGACCTCGACCCTCGCCGGCTCGAACTTCCCGTTCTCCGACGCCGCGGACGCCATCTTCGGCGGCTCGTGGGCGGGCAACGTGATGGCGGTCCTCGTGATCATCTCGGGCTTCGGCGCGCTCAACGGCTGGACGATGATCTGCGCCGAGATGCCGCTCGCGGCGGCGAACGACGGGCTGTTCCCGGCTCGGTTCAAGGAGATCTCGTCGAAGGGCGTGCCCGCGTTCGGCATCATCGCCTCGACCGTGCTCGCCTCCATCGCAATCGTCATCAACTACATCGGGTCGAACGGGGCGACCGTGTTCACGACGCTCGTGCTGATGACGGGCATCACCGCGGCGATTCCCTACGGGTTCTCGGCGCTGGCGCAGCTGAAGTGGCGACGCGCCGACGAGCGCAAGATCCACACCCCTCGCTTCGCTCGCGACATGATCGTCGCCGGCCTGTCCCTCGTGTTCTCGATCCTCTTCATCGTCTACTCGCGCAACACCGGGCACAGCTTCTGGGTGTACTGGGCGCCGTTCTTCTTGGCGGGCGGCGCGCTGTTGCTCGGCATCCCGGTGTACAAGGCGCAGGAGCGGTCGATGACCGAGCCTGCGCCGGTGCCCGAGTATCGATGACCGACGCGCCGACCGAGAGACCACGGCTGACTGCGAGGCAAGCGGCGTTCATCGGCGTCGGCGCGATGGTCGGCGCGGGGATCTTCTCGTTGCTCGGTGCCGCAGGCGAGGTGGCGGGCGCGGCGGTGTGGATCTCGTTCCTGCTCGCGGGCGGCGTCGCGATCCTGCAGGGCTACTCGTTCGCCAAGTTCGGTTCGCGGTATCCGTCGGCCGGGGGAATCACGGAGTTCGTCGCGCAGGGCTTCGGCGACGGGCACATGACGGGGATCATCGCGTGGCTGCTGTTGGCCACGAACGCTGTCGTCACGGCCATGGTCGCCGTGTCGTTCGGCAGCTACGCATCGTCCGCCGTGTCGGACGGCAGCACGGCATGGTCTCGCTCCTTCGCGGTGCTCATCGTCCTCGTGATGACCATGTTGAACGTGTTCGGCTCCAGTGTCGTGGCAAAGGCACAGACCGTTGTCGTCGTCGTGGTGATCGGCATGCTCAGCGTGTTCGCTGTTGTGACGCTCGCCAACATCGACTCGAGTCTGCTCGCGTTCTCCGACTACCCGTCGTTCAGGGACATCGTCTCGAGCGTCGCGCTGACGTTCTTCGCGTTCCTCGGCTTCGGCGTGATCACCTTCACGACGAAAGACCTCGCCCACCCGCGCCGAGACCTGCCCCGTGCCGTGTACCTCGCGCTCGGGATCGCAACGGTGATCTACGTCGCTGTCGCGCTCGGCGTGTTCGGCACGCTCACGGTCGACAAGGTCATCGAGTCGGGAGGCACAGCCATCGCGGTTGCCGCCGAGCCCACCCTCGGGCGAGCGGGATACTGGATGATGACCGTCACCGCCCTGTTCGCGACGGCGGGCGCGACCAACGCTGGCTTGTACCCGGCGACAGGGCTCTCCGAGCACATGGCGACGACGAAGCAGTTCCCTCCTGCACTCGGGCTCCGAGTCGGCAAGAGAGGTGCTGGCGTCGGCCTTCTTCTCACCGCGCTGATCGCCATCGTGCTCGCAGCTGGGTTCGACCTGAGCGCCATCGCATCGCTCGGCAGCGCGATCGCGTTGATGGTGTTCGCGCTCGTGAGCGCCGGCCACCTTCGGGTGCGCAGTGAGACAGGAGCGAACACGGTCATCCTCGTCGCTGCGATCCTCAGCGCGGTCGTAGTGCTCGTGACGTTCACGTTCACCACCCTCGTCGACGAACCCGGCACGGCGATCGCTCTCGGCGTCATCCTCGTGCTGAGCGTCGTGCTCGACTTCGCGTGGAAGCGCGTACGGCCGGTCGACGACGTGTCGCGCGTACCCGTTCGATGAACGCCGAGGCGCTCGTCCTCACCGAGCCCCGACATCTCGAGCGGCGCCCCCTCGCGATCCCAGAGATCGGAGAGGAGGACGGCCTGTTGCGCGTCGAGGCCTGCGGGCTGTGTGGCACCGACCACGAGCAATACACGGGCCACATCGCAGCTCGGCACGCGTTCATCCCCGGCCACGAGGTGATCGGCACGATCGAACGCCTTGGCGAGCGAGCCGCCGAACGGTGGGGAGTCGCACAAGGCGATCGTGTTGCGGTCGAGGTGTTCCAGTCGTGTCGAGCGTGCGACGCGTGTCGCAGTGGGATGTACCGCCGCTGCGAACGCAACGGACTCGCGACGATGGTGGGCTTCGTCGACGTTTCGCGGCCACCGGGGCTGTGGGGCGGCTACGCGACGCATCTCTACCTCGGCCCGGACTCGATGCTGCTCCCCGTGCCACCCGGGCTCGACCCCGTGCTCGCGACGATGTTCAACCCCCTCGGCGCCGGCATCCGCTGGGCCGTGGACGTGCCGACGACGATGCCGGGCGACGTCGTCGTGATCCTCGGGCCAGGCGTGCGCGGGCTGTGTGCAGCTGCCGCGGCGTCCGACGCGGGAGCGGGGTTCGTCATGGTGACCGGCCGC
>DATKAS010000391.1:0-6025 GCA_035497855.1 Acidimicrobiales bacterium | reverse complement strand
GCGGCGTGGCCGGGCGCGAGCACGCCATCGCGGCCCTCGGCTTCGAGCTCGAGCTGTGCCGCGAGCGCCGCGTCGGTGTGCTCCCAGCGATAGGCCATCAACGGGGAGGTCTTTTCCGGGCCCGCGGACACTGGGCGCAGTCCGGGATGGGCCCACAGCCGCTCGCTCCGCGACGACTGAGGCGTGGAGCGATCGCTGATCTCGTCGGGACCGAACTCGAAGAAGCCCGCGTCGAGACCCGACACGAGGGGGATGTCGAGACCGTCCAGCCAGACCATGGGCGCTTCGGCGATGTTGTGGTGCTCGTGCCACCGCCATCCGGCGGTGAGCAGCAGATCGCCGCGCCGCATCGCGACTGGATCACCGTCGACGACGGTCCACACGCCCTCGCCTTCGAGCACGAAGCGGAACGCACTCTGCGAGTGACGGTGCGCGGGCGCCAGCTCGCGCGGTCCGAGGTACTGCGCAGCGGCCCACAGCGTCGGGGTCGCGTACGGCTCCGGCTTCAGGCCGACGTTCGCGTACGCGATGGCGCGGCGCTCTCCACCGCGGCCCACCGGCACCAGCGCGCCGGCGCGCTCGGCGATCGGCAGCACGTCGGCCCACCGCCACACCTGAGGCACCGCATTCGGGCTGGGCGCCTTCGGCATCAGGTCGCCTCGCACCGTCCACAGCGGCATGAGGTTGTTCGCCGCGAAGTCGGCATACAGCTGCTCGAGCGCGACGTCCTGCTCGGTCGGCGTCACCTGCTCAGTATGACTGCTCACGCGGAACCCCACACCTCGTCGCACACCTCGACGATGCGCGCGAGCTTCCGCTTCTCATCGTCCTCGCTGAGGGCATTGCCGCCGATCGTCGACGCGAACCCGCACTGGGGTGAGAGCGCGAGCCGCTCGACCGGAAGGACCTTGGACGCCTCCTCGATCCGGAGCAGCAAGTCGTCACGTGTCTCGAGCACCGGCGTCTTCGAGCTGACGAGGCCGAGCACGACGATCGTCGTCGCGGGCACGTGGCGCAGCGGCTCGAAGCCCCCCGACCTCTCGTTGTCGAACTCGAGAAACAGCATCTCGACGCCGCTGTGCCCGAACACCTTCTCTGCGACCGGCTCGTAGCCCCCGCTCGCCATCCAGTGGCCCTTGTAGTTGCCCCGGCACACGTGCATCGCGGTCGTGACATTCGCGGGCGCATCTCGGACCGCGCTGGCGATCGCGGCGACATAGTCGTCGACGAGCGCTTCGGGATCCTCGCCCTGGGCAGCGACTATCTCGCGCGCCGCTGAGTCGCACAGCATCGCGAGGGCGACCTCGTCGAGCTGCACGATGTCAGCACCCTTTGACGCGAGGTCGGCGATCTCCTCCCGATAGACGGCTGCGAGATCCGCGAAGAACGCCGACGAGGAGTCGTAGACGCCGGATAGCGGCCCGAACCAGAACTGCATCGTCGACGGCGACGGGAGCGTGACCTTGATGTCCCGATCGGTGAGGCCTCTGACGAACTCGACTTCGTGGCCAGCGATCGGGGCCGTGCGATGGACCCTCCCCGTGACGTGCGGAGCGGTGAACGCCAGGCGATCTCCCGAGTCGTCCGTGAAGGAGAACCGCGCCTCGCCGACCTCGAGCCCGTCGACTTGCTCGACGAAGCGGTTCCAATACGACAGGCGCCGAAACTCGCCGTCGTTGACGACGTGAAGCCCGAGCTGCTCCTGCATCGCGACGACGTCACTGATCGCGCCGTCCTGGGCGCCGCACAGATCGTCGGGGGCAGCATTGCGCCACGCCTCGCGCAACGCCGCTGGGCGCAGCAACGATCCGACGTGGTGGGCGCGGTGCATCTCAGCCATTCAGAGCTCCGGACGAACTCGACGCTCGACCTCGCGGATGAGCGCGATCTGATCGTGGACGGTGCCGCCCGCGATGCGATTGCCGAGCCCGAGGTGCGTGATGACCCCGGACTCCCGATACCGACGCGCGACGGCGGCCCACTCGTCGGGCGGCGTCAGCTGTGTGAGCAAGCGAGCCTCGATCTCGAGCGTGCGGCCGTCAGCTGCTGCCGCCTCGCGAAGCCGCGCGGCGATTGCGATCGTCCTGTCGACATCGGCCCCGGTCGGTGCCATCAGCTTGAAACCGTCGGCCAGGCGTGCCGCGCGGCGGATCGCGACGTCCCTCGGGAACCCTCCGGTGTCGAAGTCGCCGCCACCCATCCAGATCGGGATCGGTGCCTTCGGCCTCGGCTCGATGCCCACGCCGTCGAGCGTGAAGAACGTTCCGTGGTGAGTGACTGCGGGTTCGGTCCACATCCGGCGCAGCAACGGCACCATCTCGTCCAGTCGCTTCCCGCGAGTTGAAGGATCGACGCCGAGGGCGAGCTGCTCCTCTCGGTTCCACCCAACGCTCACAGCGAGGCGCACGCGCCCACCCGAGAGCAACGCGACCTCCGCCGCCTGCTTGGCGACGAGCACCGGAGAGCGCAGCGTGACCAGCGCCATCGCGCTGACCAGGTCGACGCGGGCCGTGACGGCGGAGAGGAAGGCGAGCATCGTGAACGCCTCGTGCCACGGATCGTCGAACGAGATGACCCCTGGGTACGCAGTCGCGGTGCTGCGAGCGACGTGCTCGGAGAAGCCGATGTGATCGAAACCGATCTCTTCAGCGGCCTGCGCGAACGCCCTGATCTCGCCGGGCGCCTCGAAGTAGGGGAGGTCACATCCGAGGCGCAGCGTCATGTGGGCACCAGCACCCTTCGTGTGACGAGGGCGAGCATGCCCATGATCAGCATTCCGAATGCCATCGAGAACGCAGTGACTTCACCCGCCACGCTCGCGAGCGGCGAGGCGATGGCTCCGACCGCGAACTGGAGGACGCCGAGCAACGCAGAGACCGAACCCGCTTCGCGGCTGTAGGGAGCGAGAGCGAGCGCGGTCGCGTTGGGAACGATGAACGGAAGGCTTGCCACGGTGAGCAGCAGCGCCGGGAGGACAGCCGGAAGGCCAAGGTCGAGCCAGAGGACCGCGCACAGGACGGCGGCACCGACGAGTGCCTGCCACACACCCCATCGCAGGAGCACGGCAGGCTCGTGCCTGCGCACGAGGTTGGCGTTGAGCCACCCGACGCCCATCAGCGCGACCGCGTTCACGGCGAACACGAGGCTGTACTCGGCCGAGGTCAGCCCGTAGATGTCCTGGAAGACGAACGAAGAGCACGAGATGTAGAAGAACAGTGCGCCGGATGAGAAGGCGGCAGTGAAGGCGTAGCCGAGCAGGGGACGGTGCCGGAGCACCCGCTTCGCCACGGCGAGCGTCTCGCCGATCCCTCCCGCGTGGCGGTTCTCGGGCGCCAAGGTCTCGGGAAGGATGACTGTGACTGCGAGCAGCCCTGCCGCCCCGATCAGCGAGAGCGTCACGAAGATCCCCCGCCACGAGGTGATGCTGATGAGCAGGCCGCCGAACAATGGTGCGGCGATCGGCGCGATGCCGCTGACCAACATGAGCAAGGAGAAGACGCGCGCCGCGGCGGCTCCCTCCTCGCGGTCGCGCACGATCGCCCTCGCGATGACGACGGCCACACCGCCGAGCAATCCCTGCGCGAAGCGAAGCACGACGAGGGCCGATGCCGTCGGCGCGAACGCGCACGCAAGGCTCGCGACGGCGTAACCGCCGACGCCGACGAGCAAGGGGCGACGACGACCGAGCGAGTCGCTGATCGGGCCACCGAAGAGCTGACCGAAAGCCAGGCCCAGCAAGCATGCCGAGAGCGTGAGCTGGATCTGCGCCTCTGGCACTCCGAGGCTGTCCGCGACCTGCGGCAGCGCCGGCAGGTACATGTCGAACGACAGCGGCGGGACCGCGCTGAGTGCCCCGAGCACCAGCAGCATCGGGACGGTGATGCCGAGATGGGCTTGCCCGCGGCCGGTCTCCTCCGTCCTCGTGCCGGCCACGGAGGCGCACCTTAACGTATGACCGAACTCTTGACGAGCGACACCGATTCGGTCTAGGTGTGCCGAGGGATCAGGCGACGACCGCGGTGACGACGCCCGTCGCGACCAGGTCGTCCCACGTGTGCCCGAGGCCGAGCTCGTCGACTATCTGCGCGCCGTCGATGCCGGGGATCGTCCCGGGTGGGCCGAATCGCACCGGCGTCGAGGAGAGTCGCGGACCGGGACCAACAGTGAGCCGGCCTTCTTCTACCTCGACGACGATGCCGCGCGCCTGCGCGACGGGATCCGCCGCGGCCTCCTCGGGCGTGACCGACAGGTGCGCGGCGCCCCCAGCGTCGTTGATCCTTTGGACCCACACATGGGCGGGCTCCGTCTCGAACCTGGCCTCGAGCTCGTCGCCACTGACGCCGTCGAGCCCCTCGATGCCGTCGAACGAGTCGACGACCGCGAACAACCACCGATCGTCAGACCCCTTGTAGAGGCGATGGTGCGCGTCCCACCCACGCGCGTCGAAGCCGTGCGGCAGGTCCCAGACCTTCGCGGGGTGGGCGAGCATGAATGGCGCCTGGATGAAAGACGCCGTGTGGGCGAGCGACGCGCTGACCGACTGGCCCTCGCCAGTGCGATTGCGGTGGTACAGCGACAGCAGGATGCCGAACGCGGCCAGGTGTCCGCTGCCGACGTCGCTCACCGGGAACGACATCATCGTGGGCTCGCCTTCCTCGTTGTGCCAGCGGTCTTGCAGCCCAGCGACGGCTTGCCCGAGCTCCTCGCGACCACGCCACTTCCCGCGCTTGCCCTCGTAACCGAACGCGCTGATCGAGGAGTACACGACGCCCGGGACCGCAGCCCGCGAGTCGGCCTCGCCGATGCCGAGTCGGTCGGCGACGCCGAGCGCGAAGTTCTGGCTCACGACGTCCGTGCTCGCGAGCAGCCGAGTGATGATCTCGCGACCCTCCGGCGCCTTGAGGTCGAGCAGCAACGACCGCTTGCCCGCGTTGATCCACATGTGCCATGGGATCGCGCGGTCCTCGGTCTTGTTGACCTTGATCACGTCCGCCCCGTACTCCGCGAGGACGCGGCCGGCCGTGGGGCCCGCGAGCACATGCGTGAAGTCGACGACCCGTACGCCCGCGAGCGGCGCATCCGCAGGTTCTCCGACGCGAAGACCGACAGAATTGTCGGCGCCTGCGACGGAGAACGCTGCTTGGCCGCCGATGACGCGAGGGCGAGGCGCGAGCGGCGTACGGCTCAGCACGACAGGCTGGCCGAGCTGTGCGGTCGGGCCGAGCACGGGGTCGTCGACGTCGGCGACCGCAAAGCTGTCGCGCCCGCCTTCGTCGACGCGGAGCCACTCGTCGGTCGTCTGGCAGACAGCACACGGCGCGCCGGTGCGCTCGTTGATGTCGCGCTCCCACTCGGCCGCGTCACGCGTCACGAAGAGCTCGGTGAACCGCTTGATGAGCTCGACCTGCACCTCGGGTTCGGCGCGGAGACGATCGGGCTCGGCGACGCCTTCCTCGAGCCACTCAGGAACGAACTCCTTCGCGAACCATCGCATGTGGCGGTCTTCGAACAGGCATAGGTGGAGCCAGCGCCCGTCCTTGCACTTGTAGTGGCCGAGGCCCGGTCGCGGCGGCGGCTTGAACGCACCCGATGCCATGTTGTGCGCCATCTGAAGCTCGTGGCCGAAGACCTCGTAGGCCGCGTCGAAGAGCGACACCTCCACGCGCTGGCCCTCCCCCGAGCGATCGCGCGCGAGCAGCGCCGCGACGACCGCGTGCGCGGCGATGGCCGCGGCATACGTCGACAGCAGTGGCGTCGCGGTAAACGAGGGATCGGTGTCGATGATCGGCCCGGCCGGGCCGAATCGGCGCGGCGGCCGGTAGATCGACGTCGCGGCCGAGACGATGCCCTCCCATGCCCTCATGGACGAGCGTGGATCGTCAGCGCTGAACCCGGGGATCGAGCAGTAGACCAGCGCCGGGTTCGACGCCTGCACAGCGTCGAAGCCCAGTCCGAGTCGGTCCATGACGCCGGGCCGGAAGTTCTCGACGAGCACATCGGCACTTGCGATGAGCGCGCACGAGGC
>DATKAS010000390.1:0-8456 GCA_035497855.1 Acidimicrobiales bacterium | reverse complement strand
CCGCCACGCGTACACCTTCACCAGGTAGCTCGCCCAGAGCGGCATGAGGATCAGGATCACGAGGATCCGGCGAGTGCGGTCGGAGACGACCTTCACGAGGGTGAACGCCGTGGGAAGGCCGATGACGAAGTCGATGAGGGTGACCGCGACGGCGATGCCGACCGTACGCACCGCGACGGTTCGGTACGTGGGCTCGAAGACCTTCTGGAAGTTCTCGAGGGTGAACTCCTTCACGATCTGCGACGTGAAGGGGTCGGTCTTGTAGAAGGACGTGAGGAGCAGCGCGGCGAGCGAGCCGACGTACGCGAGGCCGATCCACAATGCGGGCGCAGAGAGAAGCGCGAGGAGCTTTACGCGCGGGCGCGCGTCGAGGGCCCGCGCGACGCGACGGCTCGGGGTCGGCGAGGCCTTCACCTCACCGACCCCTGTGTCCGTGGCTATGCCTTCACCTCGTCCCAGGCCGTCGTCCAGTCCTGGTAGGTGGTGCACTTGTCACCACGACCGTCGAGGCAGTCCTTGGTGGGCGTCGTCCAGTACGCGAGGGAGGAGGCGTAGGCCTCGTCGGTCGCGTGGTAGGTGGTGCAGTGGTTGGGATCGGCGGTCTCCGCGCACGCCTTCGCGTTCGCGGGTGCCTCCCCGAACCACTCGGCGACCTCGGCGTTCACCTTCGGCGAGATGATGTAGTTCATCCACATGTACATGCAGTTCGGATGAGCTGCCTTGGACGAGATCATCCACGTGTCGGACCAGCCGGTCGAACCCTCCTTGGGCACGATGGCCTTCACCTTCACCTTGCCGTCAGCGTCGACCAGGTTCGTGATGACCTGCCAGGTCGTGCCGATCACGCTCGTGCCGTTGTCGAAGGCGCTCTGCTCGTCGGTGTAGAGCGACCAGTACTCCGACAGGTTCTTCTTCTGACCCTTGAGCAGGTCGACGGCCGCGGCGAGCTGGTCCTTGTCGAGGGCGTACGGGTTCGTGATCCCGAGCTCGGGCTTCGTCTTCGAGAGGAAGAGGGCCGCGTCGGCGATGTAGATCGGGCTGTCGTAGGCCGTGATCTTGCCCGAGTACGGCGAGTTGGGGTCGAACACCGCGCCCCACGAGTCGGGCTCGGGCGTCACGACGTCCGTGTTCCACATCAGGATGTTGGCGCCCCAGCCGTGCGGGATGCCGTACATCTGGCCGTTGACCGAGTTCCACGGCTTGTCCTTCAGGTAGTCGAAGACGTCCGCGTAGTTCGACACGAGGTCGGTGTTGACGGGCGCGACTTGACCGGCGGCGATGAGGCGCAGCGTGGCGTCGCCCGACGCGGAGACGCCGTCGTACTCACCGGTGCTCATCAGCTGCACCATCTCGTCGCTCGTGTTGCCGATCTTCACGTTCACCTTGCAGCCGGTCTGCTGTTCGAACGGGTGGACCCAGTCGACGTTCGGGTCGGTCGAGCCGTCCTCCGCGTAGCCGGCCCACGCGATGATGTTCAGCGCGCCTTCGCCCGCACCGACCTTGTCGAGTGGCTTGGCCGAGCTGCCTCCCCCTCCGCTGTCGTCTCCACAGGCCGCGACGAACAGCGCCGCAGCGGCTGCGACGACCACGAAGGTCGTCCTTCCTCTTCTCATGTGCTCCCCTTTGTCAGTTGGTCGGTCAGGAGATCGGGTAAGGGCTGCGCGGCGTCGCTCTCCCAACGCAGCTGCACCGGTGTGCCGGGCGTGGCCCATGACGTCGCCGAGCCCGATCCGCGGTTCTGCTCGACGACGGTGAGCTCACCGCCGCCGTCGAGGTCGACGGTGAAGCGGGTGCGCTCCCCGAGGTAGAGCGTCTCGCGGACGATGCCGGACGCGCGGCCGTCACCGTTCGCTTCGCCCATCGCGACGAGGGTGATGCGCTCGGGTCGGATCGTGAATGGTTCGGGCGAGCCCCGCAGTCGAGTGGCGATGTCGCCCGAGACGACGTTCGAGGTGCCGACGAACCCCGCGACGAACGCCGAGCGGGGTTGCTGGTAGATGTCGCCCGGCGTGCCGATCTGCTCGATGCGCCCGAGGTTGAAGACCGCGATGCGGTCGCTCATCGCGAGGGCTTCGTCCTGGTCGTGCGTGACGTAGATGAAGG
Organism: Acidimicrobiales bacterium; assembly: GCA_035497855.1. Classification (GTDB taxonomy): domain Bacteria; phylum Actinomycetota; class Acidimicrobiia; order Acidimicrobiales; family DATKAS01; genus DATKAS01. The sequence goes on along the minus strand of DATKAS010000390.1, from coordinate 6,353 downwards.
TGATCCCGACTTCGTCCTGGATGCGCTTCAGCTCGATCTGCATCTCTTGGCGGAGCTTGAGATCGAGTGCACCGAGCGGTTCGTCGAGCAGGAGGACGCGCGGGCGATTCACGAGGGCGCGTGCGAGCGCGACGCGCTGGCGCTGACCGCCGGAGAGCTGGGTGACACGTCGGTCGCGGTAGCCGTGCAGGTGCACGAGGGCCAGCGCTTCCTCGGCGCGGGGACCTCGCTCCTTCTTCGCGACGTGGCGCACCTTCAAGCCGAACTCGATGTTCTCGCCCACCGTCATGTGGGGGAAGAGCGCGTAGTCCTGGAAGACGGTGTTCACGTCGCGGTCGTAGGGGGGCACGCGGGAGACGTCCTGTCCGTGGAGGATCACGCTCCCGGAGGTGGGCTGCTCGAAGCCCGCGATCATGCGGAGGCACGTCGTCTTGCCGGATCCGGACGGGCCGAGGAACGTGAAGAACTCGCCCGCGGCGACTTCGAGGGAGACGTCGTCCACGGCGACGACCTCGCCGAAGCTCTTGGTGACGCCCTCGAAGACGACGTCGGCGCGCCCCTCGCCCCTCATTCGGGGTGACGCTACACGCGCGGATTCCGCTGCGAGAGGAAGGAAACGCGAAGGAAACCGTTGCCCGCGCTCCTCTCCGGAGTCGTGGTGCGGGTCGCGGTCAGGCCCGCAGCGCCTCGAGCACATCGCTCGCCGCGATCGCGCGGTCGTCGACCGCGGGTCGGGCCGCGAGGGAGCCGCCCGCAACGACGGTTGCCGCGACTTCGATCGCGCTCTGGAGGTCGCGGATGTTGCGAGGCGGGGGGAAGTACTCGTCCTCGTCGGTGATGCGCACCTCCTCGACGCCATCGATCGGATCGAGGCGCGCGATGACCGCTTCGACGAGCTCCTCGGGTGCCGATGCGCCCGCGGTGACACCGACGACACCGCTCAGGTCGGGCAGCTCGTCCACCGAGTTGATGCGGTGCACCGACGTGCAGCCGGCCTCGATCGCGAGCTTCTCGAGGGCGCGCGTGTTCGACGAGTTCGCCGAGCCGATGACGACGATCGCGTCGCAGCGCGTTGCCATCTCCATCAGGGCGGACTGCCGGTTCGTCGTGGCGAAGCAGAGGTCGCTGCGTCCTGGCACCCAGAGGTCGGGCCAGCGCGTGCGGGCGGCGTCGAGCGCGCCCGCCCAATCGCGGTGCGAGAGAGTGGTCTGCGCGAGGACGGCGACGGGCTCGTGGATGTCGGGGAGCTGGTGCACGTCGTCGGCGGACTCGACGCGGAACATGGCGTCTGGCGCGACTGCCATGGTGCCGACTGCTTCCTCGTGGCCTTCGTGGCCGACGTACACGATGCGGTAGCCCTTGCCCGACCGCACCCGCACCTCGTGGTGGACCTTCGTGACGAGCGGGCACACCGAGTCGACGACGTACCCGCCGGTGTCGCGCGCGGCGGCGACGACTTCGGGCGCCGAGCCGTGCGCGGAGAGCATGAGTGGCGAGCCCGGTGGCACCTCCGCCACGTCGTCGACGAAGACCACGCCGAGGGCGGTGAAGCGGTCGACGACGAGCTTGTTGTGGACGATCTCGTGGTAGCAGTACACGGGGGGCTCGAAGGCCCGCACCATCCAGGCGAGGGCCTTGATGGCCATCTCCACGCCCGCGCAGAACCCTCGTGGGGAGGCGAGGAGCACACGGTCGACCATCGGGATGCACGGTATCGGCCCTATCCTTGGGAGATGTCCACGCCTCGAGTCGTCGCTGTCGCGCCCGGCTCGCCGGCTTCGGTGGCGGGGGTGCTGGTCGGTGACCGCGTCGAGGCCGTGAACGGGCATGTGCCCCGAGACGTGATCCAGTGGCAGCTCCTCACGGATGAGGCGGAGGTCGAGCTCGAGGTGGTGCGGGGCGGTCTCACCCTCACGCTCGAGGTCGCGAAGAGGGTGGGGGAGCCGCTCGGCATCGAGGTGCACTCCGCGCTGTTCGACCAGGTGCGCACGTGTGACAACCACTGCGAGTTCTGCTTCATCTACCAGCTGCCGCCCGGCTTGCGTCGCAGCCTGTACCTCAAGGACGACGACTACCGGCTCTCGTTCCTCTACGGCAACTACACGACGCTGACGCGGTTCACCGAGGCCGACCTCGAGCGGGTCGTGACCGAGCGGTTGAGTCCCCTCAACGTGAGCATCCACACGACCGATCCCGAGCTCCGCGCCCGAATGCTGCGCAACCGGCGGGGCGCGACGAGCTTGCGTTGGTTGCGCGCCCTGCTCGACGAGGGCATCACGGTGCACGGGCAAGTCGTGGTGTGCCCAGGGGTGAACGACGGTGCGGAGCTGTCTCGGACGCTCGCGGGGGTGCTCGATCGGTACCCCGAGCTCGCGTCGCTGTGCGTCGTGCCGCTCGGCGTGAGCCGGTACTCGACCGAGGGAGCGATGCGGCCTCACACGTTCGACGAGGCACTGCGCGTCGTCGACGTGGTGACCGAGTGGCAGGAGGTGTTCCTCCGCGTGCTCGGCCGGCGGGTCGCGTTCCTCGCCGACGAGTACTACTTGCTCGCCGACGTGCCGTTCCCCGCGGCTGAGGCGTACGAGGGTTTCCCGATGCACGAGGACGGCATCGGCATGGCGCGCACGTTCGAGCTCGAGATGCACGGTCTGGTCGACGTCCCGACGGCGATCGCGCCGGGGTTCTTCGCCTGGGTCGACGGCGCGCCGGCCTCTGGGTACCGCGGGCCGCGCGTCCTGCCCGGTGGCGTCTCGCTGCTCCCCCGTCGCGACGCGCCGATCGGCATCCTGACGGGCGAGTACGGCGCTCGGATCCTCACGCCGCTCGTCGACGAGCTCGGGCGTGACGACGTGCGCGTGGTCGCGGTGCGCAACGAGTTCTTCGGCGGGAACGTCGCGGTTGCCGGGCTGATGGTGGGGGAGGACCTGGCGCGCGTGCTCGCGGACGAGCCCGAGGGGCATCGGTACCTCCTGCCCGACGTGTGCCTGTCGGAGGGGAAGTTCCTCGACGGCACCACGCCCGCCGACCTGCCCCGTGTCGTCGAGGTGATCGCGACGGATGGCTTCGCGCTGCGGGAGGCGCTCGGTGTGCCCGTGGGGGTGCCGGCATGAGCGCGCTTCCCGTCGTCGCGGTGATCGGGCGTCCCAATGTCGGGAAGTCGACGCTCGTGAACCGGTTGGTCGGTCGACGTGAGGCGATCGTCGAAGAGCTCCCCGGCGTCACGCGCGACCGAAAGGCGTTCGACGCGGAGTGGCAGGGCACCGAGTTCACGGTGGTCGACACCGGGGGCTGGCTTCCCGGAGGCTCGACGCTCGACGCGAAGGTGAGCGAGCAGAGCGAGCGGGCGGTGCGTGAGGCAGATGTCGTGCTGTTCGTCGTCGACGCGACGGTCGGCGTCACCGAGGAGGACGCGAGCGTCGCCGAGTGGCTGCGGCGCACGAAGCGTCCGGTGCTGCTCGTGGCGAACAAGGTCGACAGCGAAGCGCGGCGGAGCGACATCTGGGAGTTCGTGGCGCTCGGCCTCGGTGAGCCGTTCGCCGTGACGGCGTTGCACGGCTTGGGAACGGGCGACTTGCTCGACGAGATGGTGAAGCTCTTCCCCGAGGTGCCGGTCGTCGAAGATGCCGAGGTCGACGACGACGGTGCGCCCGACATCCCCGGCGTCGCGATCGTCGGGCGTCCGAACGTGGGGAAGTCGACGCTGTTCAACCGGTTGATCGGCGACGAGCGCGCGGTCGTTCACGACATGCCGGGCACGACGCGCGATGCGATCGACACGGTGGTCGAGACCGACGAGGGCCCGATCCGCTTCATCGACACCGCGGGCATGCGGCGGCGGTCGAAGGTCGACGACGGCACCGAGTACTACTCCGTCGTGCGCGCGCTGCGGGCCGTCGACGATGCCGACATCGCGCTGCTCGTCATCGACGCGACCGAGGGCGTCACGCATCAGGACCAGCGGTTGGCAGAGCGGGTCGACGCATCGGGATGTCCGATCGTGGTGCTGCTGAACAAGTGGGAGCTGCTCGACACCGAGCAGCGACTCGACATGGCCGCGCAGATCGAGGATCGCCTGCGATTCATCGGCAACGCGCCGGTGCTGCGCATCAGCGCGAAGAGCGGGAAGGGCGTGCACAAGCTGCTGCCCGTGCTCGCGGGGGCGATCGAGGACTATCACCGCCGCGTGCCGACTCGTGAGGTGAACCAAGTGATCCAGCGCGCGCAGGCCGCGCAGCCGGCGCCGGCGGGCGCGCGCGTGCTGTACGCGACGCAGGGTGCGGCGGATCCGCCGACGTTCACGTTGTTCGCCAACCGGGAGCTGCCGCCGACCTATCTCCGCTACCTCGAAGGACGGTTGCGGGAAGACCTCGATCTCGGCGCGACGCCGGTGAAGCTGCGGGTGCGGCGCCGGTCGTGACCGAGGACCTGCGGGCTCGGGCTGCGCGGGCGCTCCAGGGGAACCTGGAGACCCAGGGGGACAAGCTCGCGGCGCAGCACAAGCTGTTCGTGCGCGACCGGCTCGACCTCTTGCTCGACGAGGGCTCGTTCGTGGAGGACGGGCTGCTCGCGAACGCGTTGGCGCCCGGTGACGACTTGCCGGCCGACGGCGTGGTGACGGGCATCGGCACGATCGAGGGTCGGCCGGTGTGCGTGATGGCGAACGACCCGACGGTGAAGGCGGGATCGTGGGGCGCGCGCACCGTCGAAAAGATCATCCGGCTGACCGAGCGAGCGTTGGCTGACGAGCTCCCGGTGTTCTGGCTCGTCGACTCCGCCGGTGCGCGGATCACGGACCAGGTCGAGCTGTTCCCCGGACGGCGGGGGGCCGGGCGGATCTTCGCCAACCAGGTGCGGCTGTCGGGCAAGGTGCCCCAGGCGTGCTGCCTGTTCGGACCGTCGGCCGCCGGCGGCGCGTACATCCCGAGCTTCTGCGACATCGTCGTGATGGTCGAGGGCAACGCGTCGATGTACCTCGGCTCGCCGCGCATGGCCGAGATGGTGATCGGCGAGATCGCGTCGCTCGAGGAGATGGGCGGCGCTCGCATGCACGCCACGGTGTCGGGATGTGGCGACAACCTCGCCGTTGACGACGCGGATGCGATCGCGCAGGTGAAGCGCTGGTTCTCGTACTTGCCGTCGACGTGGCGGGGTGTGTCGGCGCGAGGCTCGGGTTGTGATCCGGTGCGGCAGCTGACTGCCGACGTCGTGCCTGCCGAGGAGCGACGTGCGTACGACATGCACCTCGTCGTCGAAGGGCTCGTCGATGCGGACTCGTTCTTCGAGGTGAAGCCGTTGTATGCGCGCGAGCTGATCGTGGGGTTTGCGCGGATCGACGGTCGGGCGGTTGGGATCGTCGCCAACAACCCGATGCAGAAGGGCGGGGTTCTGTTCGGTGACTCCGCCGACAAGGCCGCGCGGTTCGTCTGGTTGTGCGACGCGTTCAACGTGCCGCTGCTGTTCCTCTCGGACGTGCCCGGTTTCATGGTCGGCACCGCGGTGGAGCGCGAGGGCATCATCCGCCACGGAGCGAAGATGATCACCGCGGTCACCGAGGCCACGGTGCCGAAGATCTGCGTGATCGTGCGCAAGGCGTATGGCGCGGGGCTGTACGCGATGTCGGGCCCAGCGTTCGATCCGATCGCGACGTTGGCGCTGCCGACCGCGAAGATCGCCGTGATGGGTCCCGAGCCCGCGGTGAACGCCGTGTTCGCGAACAAGATCGCCGCGATCGAGGATGAAGACGAGCGCGAGGCGTTCGTCGCCGAACGGCGGGCGGAGTACGAGGAAGACGTCAACCTCTTGCACCTGGCGTCCGAGCTCGTGGTCGACGCGGTGGTCGACTTCGATGCTTTGCGCTCGGAGCTGATTCGGAGGTACGCAGCCGCGGGAGGGCGCGAGCGCTTCTTGGTCGAGAAGCGCCACGGCGTGCCGCCGGTCTGAGCGCGGTGAAGGTTCGCTGATGCCGTGGTGCGACGAGTGCTCGAAGTTCTGGAACCCGAGCTCGGTCGCGGCCGACGGCAAGTGCCCGACGTGCGGGCGGCAGCTCGGCGATCCGCGCAAGGTCGACCTCAAGGAGCTCGCCGGCGAGGACAAGATGCCGTGGCACTTCAAGCTGCTCGTCGTCGCGCTCGTGCTGTACCTCGGCTGGCGCGCGTTCCAAGGTGTGGAGTGGTTGATCGGGCGGTTCTGATCGGGAGCGTCCGCTAGCGTTCGATCCTCACGGGCTGTGGCGCAGTTTGGTTAGCGCGCTTGACTGGGGGTCAAGAGGCCGGGAGTTCAAATCTCCCCAGCCCGACACTATTTCCGCAGCTCATAGGCCAGTTTCACATCGAGATGGAACTCGTGAATGGGCG
>DATKAS010000389.1:0-4442 GCA_035497855.1 Acidimicrobiales bacterium | reverse complement strand
GCCGACCTCCATGTTGTCGGGATGCTCGGTGTGTTCCTTCGACGTGAACTGGATCGCCACGAGGCGATCGTGATCCCACCCGATCACGAGCACCGGCCGGTCCTTGCCCTGCGACGGGTCGTCCTCGTAGGGCACCCACGTCCACACGACTTCGCCAGGGTCGGCGTCGCCGTCGGGATGAGGCGCGTAGGCGATCGTGGGCTTGGTGTCGGGCCGCGTCGTCACCGCGCCGATGTGGGCCGTGGGCGGTGACGTGGGCGACGGGCGGGGTGGCGCTGACTTCGCCGGTCGGACGAGCGACTTGAGCATCGAACGGATGCCCATGGTCACGCCCTCACGAACGACGGTCGCCGCTTCGAGTTGATGACACCGGTGTCGAAGCCGGCGAGGTGCAGGCCCCCGTGGAAGCGCGCGTGCTCGATCTTCAGGCACCGGTTCATCACGACGTCGAGCCCCGCGTCGTGCGCCTTCTGCGCCGCTTCGAGGTTGAACAGGCCGAGCTGGACCCAGAAGGTCTTCGCGCCGTGCGCGATGACCTCGTCTGCCACCGCCGGCAGGTCCTCGTTCTTGCGGAACACGTCGACGAGATCGACCGTCACGGGAAGCGCGTCGAGTGATGGGTAGACCTTGTGGCCGAGGATCTCGTCCGCGGCGGGGTTCACGAAGTACACCTCGAAGTCGGTGCTCGACGAGACCATGTAGGTCGCGACGAAGTAGCTCGGCCTCGCGGGGTTCGACGACGCGCCGTAGAGCGCGATCGACTTGGTGCGCCGGATGATGTCGAGTCGCTCGCGGGCTGTGGGCGGCACCCACTCGCTCATGCGCTCGCGGCCTTGTCGAGCGCTCGGTCGATGTCGCGGATGATGTCCTCCACGTCTTCGATCCCGACCGAGATGCGGATGAGGTCCGGGCTCACGCCCGCGGCGACGAGCGCGCCGTCGTCGAGCTGCTGGTGCGTCGTCGACGCCGGATGGATGACGAGGGTTCGCGTGTCGCCGATGTTCGCGAGGTGGCTGCACATCTCGACTGCTTCCGTGAACGTCTGGCCGGCCGGGCGTCCTCCCTTGATGCCGAACGCGAACACCGCCCCGGGTCCTTTGGGCAGGTAACGCCTGGCGCGTTCGTGATACGGCGAGTCGGGCAACCCCGCGTACCTGACCCACGACACCCGCGCGTCCGCAGCGAGGTACTCGGCGACGATCTGTGCGTTCTTCACGTGCTGCTCCATCCGGAGCGCGAGCGTCTCGAGGCCCATGAGGAAGAGGAACGCGTTGAACGGAGAGAGAGCGGCGCCGAAGTCGCGCAGCTGTTCGACCCGCAGCCGCATGCAGAACCCGTACTCTGCGAAGTTCTCCCAGAATCGCAGGCCGTTGTACGACGCCACCGGCTCGGTCATCTGCGGGAACCGGCCGGAGTCCCAGGGAAATCGACCCGACTCGACGACGACGCCTCCGAGGGAGGTGCCGTGCCCGCCGATGAACTTCGTCGCCGAGTGCAGCACGATGTCCGCGCCGTGCTCGATGGGCCGGCAGAGGTACGGCGTCGCCATCGTGCTGTCGACGACCAGCGGGAGGTCGGCGGCGTGGGCGACATCGGCGAGCCCGGCCAGGTCGGCGATCGAACCGGAAGGGTTGCCGATCACCTCGGTGTAGATCGCCTTGGTGTTCGGTCGCACCTCGGCCGCGTAGTCAGCGGGATCGTCGCTCGCCACGAAGGTGGTGTCGATGCCGAGACGGCGCAGCGAGACGTCGAGCAACGTGCGGGTGCCCCCGTAGAGCTGTGCGCTCGCGACGATGTGATCGCCGGCGTTCGCGAGCGCGGTGAACGTCAGCAGCTCGGCGGCCTGCCCGCTCGAGGTCGCGACGCCACCGATGGCGCCTTCGAGGCTCGCGACACGCTCCTCGAAGCTCGCGACCGTCGGGTTCATGATGCGCGTGTAGATGTTCCCGAACTTCTGGAGCGCGAAGAGGTCGGCAGCATCGGCGGAGTCTTCGAAGACGAACGCGGTGGTCTGGTAGATCGGGACGGCTCGCGCGCCCGTGGTCTGGTCGGGGCCGGCGCCGGCGTGCACGGCACGCGTGCGGAAGCCGTAGGTCTCTTCCTTCATGCGCGCCTCCTCAGCTGAAGTCGGGACGCACTCGGTTCGTGCGCTTCAGCTCGTAGAGACCCGGCACGCGTGCGAGTCGCTCGACGAGATCCCAGATCTCGACCGCCTCCTCACCGCGCGGGATGCGGTTGATGACGGGACCGAAGAACGACGCTTCGTCCATCGTGCCGGGTGCGAACGTGATGATCGGCGTGCCGACGTCGGTGCCTGTGCGGCTCAGCGCGACCGCAGTCTCCTCGCGCAGCACCTCGTCCCACTTCTCGTCGTCGACGGCGGCGGAGATGTCGGCGCCGAGACCGGCCGCTGCGATCGCCTCGTCGATGAGCGAGAAGTTGCCCTCACGTATCTCCGAGGCGCTCCGTCCTTGCTGATGGAGTCGGGTGCCGAGCTCGGTGTACAGGCGGCCGACCGCCTCGTTGCCGTGCGTGACCTTGGCGGCGGCGGCCGCACGCAGCATCATCCGGCCAGCGCCGTGGACGCGACCGTACGGAGACGTCGGGTCCTGCTCGAACGCCTTGTCTTCGTTCACGATGCGCAGGCAGATGTAGCGCCATTCGACGTCGTACCCACGCTGCTCGGCCACCTCGACCACCCATCGGCTGGTGACCCATGCCCACGGGCACACCGGATCGAAGAAGAAGTCGATGTCAGCCATCGCGTCAGGCTACGGGAAGCCCGGCGGTGACCCATCCGGCGTAGCCGCCGAGGAGATCTGAGACGTCGGCGAAGCCCGCCGAGCGCAGCACGCTCGCGGCGATGCTCGAGCGATAGCCGCCGGTGCAGTACGTGACGACCGGCTTGGTCCGGTCGAGCTCGTCCAGCCGCGACACGAGCTCGGCGAGAGGAACCACGAGCGCACCGGGGATGATGCCGAGCTCGGTCTCACCTGGACCGCGGACGTCGACGACCTGCGGCCCGTCGTCGATGAGACCGTCGAGCTCGGTCGCGGTGAGGCGGGATGCCCCGTCGATCTCGTCCTGGTGGTCGAGGAACGCCCGCACCGGATCGGCGAGCGCGCCGATGACCGAGTCGAACCCGATGCGTGCGAGCCGCACCCGCGCCTCGGTCTCGTGGCCTGTGGGGGCGATCAAGACGATCGGCGTGCCGGCAGGTATGACCTCGCCGCAGTACTCGGCGAACCGTCCTCCCAAGCCGACGTTGATCGACCCGCGGACATGGCCCGCGGCGAAGTCGATGTCGTCGCGGGCGTCGATGATCGCGGCTCCGTCTCCGTGCACCCGCACCATCTCGTCGAACGACATCGGGCGCGGTCGCTCCTCCTCATCCAGAAGCGCGTGTGCTTGGCGGTTCTGGGTCGCGCTGAATGCGAAGTACAGCGGCGCAGCCGCCTGGCCCTGCAGCACCGCGTCGACGAACTGATCCTCGGTCATGGGCCTGAGCGCGTAGTTGTACCGACGCTGCTCGCCGATCGTCGACTGCGTCTCGGTCGAGAGGTGCTTGCCGCACGCTGAGCCGGCACCGTGCGCGGGGAAGACGAGGGTTTCGTCGGGCAATGTGAGGAGCTTGTCGCGCAGGGAGTGGTACAGCTGCCGAGCGAGGTCGTCGGCAGAGACCCCGACTGACGACAGCAGGTCCGGCCGTCCGACGTCGCCGATGAACAGGGTGTCCCCGGTGAGGACCGCGTACGGCACCTCGTCGGTCGCGTGCTCGCGCACCACGAGGCTGATCGACTCCGGCGTGTGCCCGGGGGTCTCGAGCACGCTGATGGTCACCTCGCCGAGTGACAGCACCTCACCGTCCCGAAGGAACTCAGCGTCGTACTCGACCTTTCCTTCACCGGCCGCACCGAACGCGATCGTGGCGCCCAGCTCTGCGAGCTCGAGATGACCCGACAGGAAGTCCGCGTGGAAGTGCGTCTCGATCACCCGCTCGATGCGCAGCCCGTTCGTGGTGGCGTCGTCGACGTACTGCTCGACGTCTCGCTGTGGATCCACGACGACGGCGCGGCCCGTCGTCGTGTCACCGATGAGGTACGACGCGTGCGACAGGCATCCGAGGTAGTACTGACGGAACAGCACCGCGTCGAGCCTACCGACCGGCCTTTCGCACCCGCCCGAGGTGGTGGAAGGCGATCGCAGCGGCGCTGGCGACGCCGAGGGAGTCGACGCCCTCCCGCATCGGGATGCGCGCTCGGACGTCGCACGCGGCGAGCGTCGTCGCTCGCAGCCCCTGACCCTCGGCGCCGAGAACGATCGCCACTCGATCGGCATCTATGTCGTCGAGTGAGCGGTCGCCCGTCGGGGAGAGGGCGACGAGCGTGAACCCCATGAGGTCGTCGAGGTCGGTGAACCGGGTGAACGGCAGGGCGAACGTC
>DATKAS010000388.1:0-7447 GCA_035497855.1 Acidimicrobiales bacterium | reverse complement strand
CCGCCTCGACCAGGTCGCCACGACCGAACCGCTCGTCACGCTCGCCACGGCCTGACGGCCGGAGCGATTCGACCGAGCCGGATCAGCGAAGGAACTCGCGCAGCGACTGCTGCAGGCCCCGCGCGCTCGTCGCGAGCGCCGCGAGCCAAGCCAGCTCTTCGTCCCGGAGCTCGGTGAGGCGCGTCTCGTCGAGGGACCCGGGTCGCCGCCGGGGCTTCTTGGGGGCGCCGGTGGTTGTCCCGGTCATGTGAGCGCTCCTTCCGCCGCGGCGACCGAGGCCGCGCTCGCGAGGTACGCCGCTTCGAGCAACGCCCGGTTGCCTGCCGTGAGGCGATCGATCTCGTCGGCCGCGGCGCGCAGGGCGTGCCGGTGCTCGGCCAGGATCTCCTTCCACGGTTGCGGTGCCCGCTCGACGATCTGGTCGAGTGTGGGCTCGTCGGGAAGGCCGAGGCGCTCGGCGATGTCACTCACTTGCACGGCTCGCTCGAGCTCGGTGTGGCCGATCTCGTCGAGGACGTCTTCGATCTCGCGAGCAGCGAGGGAGATGAACCGCGCACGACCCGACGACAGCAAGTGATGCTGCGTCTCCAGGCGGTAGGTCAAGAGCTCGAGCAGCCGCCGCTCGCGCAGGAGCGTGTGGCTGAGGGCGGTCATGCCGTTCATCACCTCAGGTGTGATCACCAGGCGGGGCCGAGGGATCGCACTCTTCAGGTATCGGCACGTTGGGTGGCGTTCTGAGCGGGAAATCGCCCCAATCGTCATCGAACCGCCACTGTAAGTGGCTCCACCGTCACTTTGGGGGATACTCGCTGGACGAGGTCACGCGGCCCCGCGAGCACGACCAGCTCGGTGTTCCGGACGTGCGACACCGAGCCCACTCGCTCGCCCTTCGGGTTGTGGATGCCGATGAGCGCGCCGACGTAGCGGCGGGAGTCGAACGCCAGCACCTCGACGTGTCGGCCGCCCGCGCCGCACATCTCGACGAGATCTTCCACGCCGAGCCAGGACTCGTCGTTGTACGAGACCACGACGAGCTCCGCATCGACCGCAGAGATCACCGACGCCAGCGCGCCGGGCATCGTGCGACGCGAGTTGAACGGGCTCCTCGTCGACGGGTCGCGTGCGTCGGCCCTCTTGCACGCGATCCCGTAGTGGGCGGGCTCGTCCCACGCGACGAGCGTCTCCCACACGTGGTAGTTCGTGAAGTACCGGTGCTGGTTGTAGGGCGGATCGATGTACGCGAGGTCGAACGAGCCCAGCCGGCCCGCGAGCTCGACGGCGTCGCCTCGCAGTGCTCGCCCGCGGCCGCGGAGGAGCGTGGGCACGCGCATGCGCAACGGCTGCAACGCGCGGGGTGCCCATCGCTTGAGATAGGCCATCTGCACGCCGGTCGTCGAGTCGACGCGATCGGCCGCCTCGATGAGGCTCGTGAGGAGGATCGGCTCGATGGCCGAGCCTGCGTGCCGAGCGGCGATCTCGTCGCGGATGGCGTCGATGCGGGCACCGTTGACGGGGGTGAAGAACCGGGACTGCCGGCAGAACGTCTCTGTGACGTAGCCCTCGCGGCCCAGGAGCGCGTCGAGCCGTGCGATCTCGTCCGCGACCTCGTCGAGGTCGACGCCAGCGGCGTCGGTCTCGACGTAGCACCGGGCGAACACCTCGGCGTACCGGGCCGTGTCCACTGCGGTGACCTGGGCGCCGAGCTGCTTGAGCGCCTGAGCGACTCGAGTCGTGCCGGTGAAGAGATCGAGGGCGGTGCGGGTGCCGGCGGCTTCGGCGACGCGAGCGAGCGCTGGTACGAGCCGCCGCTTCGAGCCCAGGTACTTGATCACGGGAGATCGATCACCGGGGCGTCGTGCGAAGCACGAGCTTGTCGCCCTGCGCCTCAGCGGGCTCGAGCCGTCGACCCGTCGCTCGCATGTGCCCGTTGAGATCGTCGACCCAACGGCCGATCGGCTCCCGCAACCCGAGGAAGCGGGGCACACCTGAGGCATCGAGCTGGAGGTCGCCGTTGCCGTTCACGTGCGCGACGAGACGCGCCGACGCGGGCCCCCACTTCACGTGGACGCGCACGTAGCCCGGTCGGTCGAGCGCGAACGTCGTCTGCGGCGGCCGCATCACGAGCCGCACGGCGCTCGGCGTCGGCAGCCACGAGAGCCGTCCCGAGGACAGGGTGACGTGATCGCGCTTGCCGTCGACGAACTCGACGAGCGCGGGCGGTGCATCGGGAGGAAGCGAAGGCGGCGGCATCACTCGGTGAGCATGCGCACGGCCATGGCGCTCATGAAGCCCATCGGGAGGCTGACCATCGCGCGCTGCACGAGACCGTTGTGGGGACGATCGACCTCCGCGGCGAAGAACGCCATCAGCCCGAGGCTGGCCGCAGAGAGCGCGATCCCGACGGGCGCCATCGGCGCGAGCTGCGGGTCGTTCCGCAGGTGCTTGTAGAGGAAGATCGGCGCGGCGACCGAGCTGACGTAGATGAGCCCAGCGGACGCATCGTGGCCGTCGTTCTTCCACGTCTGGCGATAGTCGTCGGGCTGATCCGGTGGGTGCAGCAGCATCCGGTCGCGCGGGAAGATGCCAGCGCCGATCGCGCCGAGGCCCGTGAGCCCGAGCAGGATCGGTCCGAGCCCTGCCCTTCGGCCACCGAGTCGCTGGCGGAGCGCCACAGCGAACGCCATCGTCGCGAACCCCATCTCGACGAAGCCCGCGGTGAGGATCTCCGGGTTGCGTGCGTCTTGCGCGGCGAGGCCACTGATGTGCTCATGACGGTGCGAGTACTCCGGCGGCTGCCGCGTGCCGCTGATCAACCACGCCGCGGTGAACGCCGCGGGGCCGATGATGCCGGCCGCGGTCGCGAGTCGATGGAGCGACGGGGTCACTCGCGCGACGCTAGGCCGTAACGGCCGGCCCACGAGGGAGACCAAGCGCCATGACAGAGCGTTACGACGTGATCGTGATCGGTGGTGGCCCGGCGGGGGAGTCCTTCGCCGGCCGCTGCGCGAAGCAAGGCCACCGGGTCGTCCTCGTGGAGAAGGAGCTGGTCGGAGGAGAGTGCTCGTACTGGGGCTGCATCCCGTCGAAGACCCTGATCCGCCCGGGCGACATCGTCGCGGCGGCGCGGCGCGTGCCCGGAGCGGCGGAGGCCGTCACGGGGAGGATCGATGTCGCGGCAGCGTTCGCCCAGCGCGACTACATGACGAGCGACTGGAAGGACGACGGTCAGCTGCGATGGCTCGACGACGAGCACATCGCGTTCCGTCGCGGGATCGGGCGTCTCGCCGGGGAGCGCACGGTCGAGGTGACCGCGCGTGATGGCGCCACGCAGGTGCTCGAGGCGACGAAGGCCGTGGTGCTCGCAACTGGCACCGGCTCGGTCCTGCCGCCGATCCCCGGCTTGGCCGAGGTGAAGCCGTGGGACAACCGAGGGATCACCTCTGCGAAGGAGCTGCCGCGGCGGCTGCTCGTGCTCGGAGGGGGCGCGGTCGGCGCGGAGATGGCGCAGGGCTTCAAACGCCTCGGTTGCGAAGAGGTCATCGTCGTCGAGGGCGGCCAGCGCCTGCTGGCCCGCGAGGAGCCGTTCGCCGGCGAGGAGGTGTGCGCGGCGTTCGCCGAGGAGGGCATCGAGGTGCACGCTGGGGTGCACGCCACCGCTGTGCGGCGGCAGGGGACCGACGGCCCGATCGTGCTCTCGATCGACGACGGCACCGAAGTCGAAGGTGACGAGCTGCTGGTCGCGGTGGGTCGTCGGCCCGCGACGTCAGATCTCGGGCTCGAGACGGTCGGCCTCACCCCTGGCAAGTTCGTGGAGGTCGACGATCGCATGCGCGCTGTCGGCGTGCCCGGCGAGTGGCTGTACGCGATCGGTGACTGCAACGGCCGCGCCCTGCTCACGCACATGGGCAAGTACCACGGACGGATCGCGAGTGACGTCATCGCCGGCAAGGACATCGTCGACATCGCGAGCCGCGACGTGGTGCCGCGCGTGACGTTCACCGACCCGCAGGTCTGCGCGGTTGGTCTGACCGAGGCGCAGGCACGCGAGAGGGGGCTCGACATCCGCACGGTGACGTACGCGACCGGTGACGTGCCGGGTGCGTACACGTCAGGGAACGGGATCAAGGGGACGTCGTTCCTCGTGATCGACGAGGAACGCGGCGTCATCGTGGGAGCGACGTTCACCGGGCCGCTGCTTCAGGAGCTCCTCCACTCGGCGACGATCGCGATCATCGGCGAGGTGCCGCTGACGCGGCTGTGGCACGCGGTCGCCTCGTTCCCGACGGTGAGCGAGGTCTGGCTCCACTTGTTGGAGGAGTACGGCCTCTAGATGTCGGTGACCAATTCACCGATGCGCAGCTCGGCCTCGCGGGTCTGACCTCCGAGCGCGAGGAACCGCCGCATCGCTGCCTGCGCCTCGGGGTCGCGGAGCGTGCGCTGGAACAGGAGCGCCTCCTCGGCCAGCCCTTCCGAGAGCGGAAGCCGCTCCGCGTTGACCACCGACTGCTTCGCGAGCGCGATCGCGTTGGCGGGGAAGCGCGCGATGCGACGCGCGAGCGCGTCGACGAACGGCCGAAGCTCGTCCGGCGGCAGCGCCCGGTTGAGGTAGCCCCACCGCTCGGCGGTGATGGCGTCGATGTCGACGCCACCGAGGATGATCTCCATCGCGCGACCCCGACCGACGAGGCGAGGCAACCGCTGCGTGCCGGTGCCGCCGGGGAGGATGCCGAGCGGCACCTCCATCTGGTTGACGATCGTGCGGCCGATCGCGCCGAACCGCATGTCACACGAAGACGCGAATTCGCTCCCGCCTCCGCCGACACGACCGTTGACCTCCGCGATCGTCGCCTTCGGCATCGTGCGGAGCCGCTCGCACATCTGATGGAACGGGTTCGGTGTGGCCTCGCGCTGGGGCTCGCCGTCCGTCGGGAACTGCAGGATCGCCTCGACGTCGAAGTGTGCGATGAAGAAGTCGGGATGCGCGCTGCGCAGCACGAGAACCTTGATGCGGTCGTCGACCTCGACCTCGGCGCACAGCTGCGCGAGCTCGAGGTACAGCGGGATCGTCATCACATTGATCGGTGGCGCGTCGATCGTGGCGACGCCGACGCCCTCGGCGACCTCGAGCGTCACGAGGCCGCTCACCAACCACCCGCCAGGTCGCGCTTGCCTTGCTTGCTCGCCTCTGCCGCGTGGCGCATGAGGTTGCGCGCCATCGACGACTCCTGCTGCATCGACCTCGTCTCGTAGATGTGGGCCCGGGTCTCGTGCACCTCCGGGGTGTCGGGGGCCGCGATCACGGCGTGCTCGACGAGGTGGCACGCGAGCCGCAGATCACCCTCCTCAGCGAGATCCCTGGCTCGAGCCAGCACCTTGTCGACGCCTCCCGCGAGCCGGACCCACTCGCGCGCCTGCTCGGCACGCGGCGCGGGGAGGAGGTTGTCGGGCTCGCCGTCGTACCAACCGCCGTAGCGCCGCCACACGTTGCGCACGATGAACTGCGGATGGTCGTACACCGGCCGCAGATAGGGCTTGTCGCGAAGATGCGAGGGCACCTCGACCTCGTGCAGCACGCGATCGAGCGAGCATCCGGTGTTCATGAGCGTGAGCGTCTGCGCCTCGAGTGACTCGAGGAGGTCTGCGGTGTCGGTGAGCGCGGCCTGCACGCGGTCCGCGCCGAAGATCGGAAGCCCGTGCCCCGAGAGCAACGTGTCCGCGCCGAGGCCCGCCATCTGTCGTAGCGCCGCGGCCCAGTCGGAGGCGTAGCGCTGCACCTTCTGCGGGTTCCCCGCGT
Organism: Acidimicrobiales bacterium; assembly: GCA_035497855.1. GTDB lineage: Bacteria > Actinomycetota > Acidimicrobiia > Acidimicrobiales > DATKAS01 > DATKAS01. The sequence goes on along the minus strand of DATKAS010000388.1, from coordinate 1,653 downwards.
TGGGCACAGCCCAGATGAACAGGTCGCCCGGGTGGATGACCTTGCGCTCGGGCACCCACGTCCAGGTCGCGTCGTCTGTCTCACCGCGCCCGTGGTGGAGGTGGAACGTGAGGTCGCCGCGCGTGAAGGTGAGGCGGTCCTTGTACGTGACGTCGGGGTAGCGGTAGTGCTCGGGCCACTGGAACCCGTCGACGGGAAGGCCGAACTGCCTCTTGTTGATCGCGGTGTTCCACCCGAGGGTGTGTGTGTACCGGTCGAAGTGGTGCGGCAGCTCTTCGTGCGCGTACACAACCGGTTGGGGCCACCCCTTCTCGGTCGCCTCTTCTTCGAACCGCTTCGTGCCGAAGACGTGATCGACGTGGTGGTGCGAGTAGACGGCGGCGCGCACCGGGGCGTCGGGCCGCCAGCCCCGAATCTCTCGATGCACTTGGTTGATGTCGAACTGGCCACCTGTGTCGAGCAGCACGAGGCCGTCGCCGGTGTCGAGCGCGTTCACGCTCGCGACCGACTTGAGGCAGAACACCCCCTCGAGGATCTGCTCGCCGGTGCGGTGCGTCGCCGTCACCGGATGGTCGGCGAACACGAGGTCGCCCCGTCCCTGCCAGAGCCGCTCTGCGTCTTCCTTGATCGAGGCCACGGCGCGAGCATCGCACCGGCGTCACAGCGATGCTGTAGGGGGCCTGTGATGGCTGAAGGCGTGGCTGAAGGCGTGTCGTGGGGCGACTTCGAGGCGGCGATGCCGGAGATGGCGTCCGCCGGCCGGGCGCTGCTCTTCAAGCACGGTGTCGGCCTCGGCTATCTCGCCACGATCCGCCCGAACGGCGGTCCGCGGTTGCATCCGTTCTGCCCGATCGTCGCGGTCGGCGGTCTCTACGGCTTCATCAACCACCACTCGCCGAAGAGCAAGGACCTCGTGCGTGACGGCCGGTACGCGATCCACGCCTTCCCGAACGGTGACAACGACGACGAGCTCTCGATCGACGGGCGGGCGGTCGTCGTCGACGATCCGATCGTCATCGAAGCCGTCCGGGCCGCCTACGGCGCGACCTATCAGACGCCCTCGGAGGAGACCCTCTTCGAATTCCGGATCGAGCGCGCGTTGCTCGCCCTCTATGACGCCCAGTCGACCTGGCCGCCGGCGTACACGAAATGGCGAGTCACGGGGTTGGTGTAGAAGTCGGCATGGACGAACGACAGCACGCGATCAACGTGGCCACCGAGATCCTTGCGAGCGCCGACGCCCTCGAGCCTCGCGCTGCCGCGCACCTGATCATCACGACGGCCGAACTGCGCGGGCTGCTCGAGGTCGCGCAGGTCGCTCAGGCCACTCGTGACGACATCCTCCACAACGCGTTCCACGAACACGGCGCCGCCAAGGTCGCCGCGCTCGGCGCCGCGTGGGCCCCCGCGGCGCGGTGTCCGCAGTGCGGAGGTCGCGCCGTCCCGATCGTCTACGGCATGCCGACCGCAGCGCTCGGCGACCTCGCGGACCTCGGTGTTCTCGAGCTGGCGGGGTGTGTCATCGAAGTCGACCAGCCCGATTTTCGGTGTGCCCGGTGCGGTGAAGGTTGGGTGCAGCCCGACTAAGCAACCAACCTTCGGTTCGCCCGCGTCATGAGGTGGAGGCCCTCGAGCCCGGGGAGGCGGTCCACG
>DATKAS010000387.1:0-2560 GCA_035497855.1 Acidimicrobiales bacterium | reverse complement strand
CCCATGCGAACGGCGGTAAGCTGCTCGTGCCGCTCGACATCCCCGACTACCAGGACTACGCGGTCGAGGTGCCGAAGCCGGCGACCGTGAAGCAGGAGTCGACGCGCAAGCTCGGCGAGCTCACGCGTGACCTGTACGTGCGAAACCCCACGACCTTCCGGCTGTTCTGCCCGGACGAGACGCTGTCGAACCGGCTCGGCGCTGTGTTCGAGGTCGAGAACCGCTGCACGATGGATCCGATCGAGCCCACCGACGACTACATGGCCCACGACGGCCGTGTGATGGAGGTCCTGAGCGAGCACAACTGCGAGGGCTGGCTCGAGGCCTACCTGCTGAGCGGCCGACACGGCCTGTTCGCGACCTACGAAGCGTTCGCGATGGTGCCCGTGTCGATGGCAGTGCAGCACGCGAAGTGGTTGGGGGAGTGCCAGCATCACGACTGGCGCGAATCGGTCGCCTCGCTCAACATCCTGCTCACCTCGACCTGCTGGCGCAACGACCACAACGGGTTCAGCCATCAGGGGCCGGGATTCATCGACGTGATGTTGTCGATGCGTGGCGTCGTCGCACGCGTCTACCTGCCGCCCGATGCGAACTGCTTGCTGTCCGTCGCCGACCACTGCTTCCGCAGCCGCGACTACGTCAACTGCATCGTGATCGACAAGCAACCGCAGCTGCAGTGGCTCGATCTCGAGGCCGCCCGCGAGCACTGCGCCAGCGGCGCGTCGAGGTGGGCGTGGGCGAGCACCGACGATGATGACACCGACCCCGACATCGTCCTCGCGTGCGCGGGCGACGTCGCGACCTTGGAGACCGTGGCCGCCGCCTGGCTGATCCGTCAGTTCGCTCCGGACCTCAAGGTGCGAGTCGTGAACGTCGTCGACCTCACGAAGCTGTTCCCGCGGAAGGTGCATCCCCACGGCATGCGCAGCGAGGACTTCGTGCGCCTCTTCACGGCGCAAGTCGACGTGACGTTCGCCTTCCACGGCTACGCACGGGCGATGCACCAGATCCTGCACGGTCGCCCCGACGCCGATCGCTTCCACGTGCACGGGTTCTGGGAGCAGGGCACGACCACGACGCCATTCGACATGGTCGTGCTGAACGAGATGAGCCGGTACCACCTCGCGGCGCACGCAGTGCATCGCACGCGTGCGTTCGCGCCTGGCATCCCGGCGCTGCTCGAGCACTGCGACGAGATGCTCGCCCGCCACCACACCTACGTCCGTGAGCATCTCGACGACATGCCCGAAGTCAGGGACTGGACGTGGAGCTAGCGCCCTCCTCGAGGCCGAACAGCTTGCGGAGCTTGGGCGACTTGCGGGGGATGATCCGCAGGATCGGCAGCGAGAACACGAACTGGGAGATGCTGCCGAACCGCTCGTAGATCACGGCGTCGACGCTCATCGAGAACATCATCACGCGGCCCAAGATGAAGAACCAACCGAGCGTCACGATGGTGACGCCGATCGCGCCGTAGATCTCCGATGCGTGCGAGAACTTGCCCGGTAGGTAGATCTGGCTCACAGCCTGCATGCCGATGAGCACTCCCGCGAGGATCACCGCGCCAGGAACAAGTGCGCTCGGGTCAGTGTTCGCTCTCCGGGGCAACAGCGTGCACAAGATGAGCCAGGCGACTGCGTAGAGGGCAAAGGCGACGAGGAACGACATCCCCGCGATCGCGATGCCGTTGTCTCGGAGCCGGTTGACGAACGTCGCGACGAGCGCGATGCCGGCGACGAGCCCGGCGATCGCTCCCATCACCTTCGGCGACGCCTTCGTCCGAACCGGCAGCTGCCAAGCGAGGCAGCTCGCCGCGACGAGCGCCTTCGTCAGCGAGCGGCCCGCCCACGCCATGCCGAAGAGGCCGAGCAAGGTGGCCACCCAGCGCGTCGTCGTCGGCTGCTCGAGCGCGGACTCGATCTGCGCCGCGAGCCCGCCACTGATGCCGGCGTTGTGGAGGTCTTCTCGGTCGATGTGCTCGGCGACGAACCCGAGCAGGCCGGTGAAGAACAGCAACATCGGCACGAAGAAGAGGAAGAGCCGGAACGCGACCGCGCTGCCGACGAGCGTGCCGGCCGAGTCGCGGTCGCGGTGGTAGATGCGAACGGCGACGTCGACGACCGGCCGGTCTTTGTACTTGTCGTACGTCTTCTCGGCCTGCGCCCTTCCTTCTGAGTACCGCCGCATCCCCCACTCGCGCGCGAATGCGAACCGCGACATGCTCGCATCGGCTTCTTCGGGCTGCTCCTCCGGGACCTCGGGCGGTTGCTCCGACTCCGGCTGCTGCACGGCATCATCGTGACACCTGTGGTGGACTGACGCCGTGCCCCATGACTGGCGTGCAGCGGGAGGCGCGTGGGGACACGCGGCGAACGAGTGGGCGTGCTTCGCGGAGCACTACTCGACGCCCGCGGCGGTCGCGATCTTGCACCGCCTCGGCGTCGATCGAGGCGTGCGGCTCCTCGACGTGGCGTGTGGCTCGGGCGCGGTGCTGCGGCTGGCAGCCAGCATGGGCGCCGACGTCGCGGGCATCGATGCCGGCGAGGAGCTCGTCGAC
>DATKAS010000386.1:0-2164 GCA_035497855.1 Acidimicrobiales bacterium | reverse complement strand
CGTACACGAACAAGGCTCCGGGTGGCGTGGCGTACCGCTGCTCGTTCCGTGTCACGGAGGCGATGTTCTTCCAGGAGCGAATGGTGCAAGCCGCCGCGGACGACCTCGGCATCGACCAGGCCGACTTCCGGCGGATGAACTTCGTGAAGGACGACGACTTCCCGCACCGCACCCCGTACGGGTTCCTCACCGATTCGGGCCAGTACGGCAAGTGCCTCGAGCTCGGGCTCGAGGCGATCGGCTATCAGGACTTCCAGAAGCAGAAGGAAGAGGCCAAGGCGCGCGGTCGCTTGCTCGGGATCGGCATCTCGACGATGACCGAGCCGCTCGGGGCGGGGAACAGCAGGGAGTACGACATCTTGGGCATCAAGATGTTCGACTCCGCCGACCTCAAGGTGCACATGACCGGGAAGGCGCTCCTTCGCACCGGCGCGAAGACGCAAGGGCAAGGTCACGAGACCACGTGGGCGCAGATCGTGGCGCACGAGCTCGGCATCCCTGCCGAGGACGTGACGGTGGAGGAGGGCGACACCGACACCGCACCGTTCGGCATGGGCACCTACGCGTCGCGGTCCACGCCGGTTGCCGGTGCCGCGGTCGCGATGGTGTCGCGCAAGATCCGAGCGAAAGCCCGCAAGCTCGCCGCGCACCTGCTCGAGGTGTCGGAGGAAGACATCGAGTGGGAGCTCGGCCGCTTCTACGTGCGCAGTGCTCCCGATCGCGGGGTGAGCATCCAAGAGTGCGCGATGGCGGCCTACAGCAACATGCCCGATGGCATGGAGCCGGGCCTCGAGAACACGGCGTACTACGACCCGCCCAACCTCACGTGGCCGTTCGCCTGCTACATCGCGACCGTCGAGGTCGATCCGCAGACCGGCGTCTGGGACGTGCTGCGCGTCGTCGCGGTGGACGACTGCGGCGTGCGCATCAACCCGATGATCGTCGAGGGTCAGATCATGGGTGGCCTCACCGAGGCCTACGCGATGGCGAACATGCAGTTCATCACCTTCGACGCGGACGGCAACTGCATCGGTTCGAACTTCATGGACTACCTGCTGCCGACCGCGTGGGAGACCCCGGGCTTCGAGCTGCACGAGGTCGTCACCCCTTGCCCGCACCATCCGATCGGCGCCAAGGGCATCGGCGAGTGCGCGACCGTCGGCGGCCCGGCGGCGTTCGTCAACGCAGTGATGGACGCGATCAAGGACACCGGTGTGCGCAACGTCGACATGCCGCTCCTACCGGATCGCGTGTACGAGGCGATCACGCAGCGCCACGACGTGTCGGGAGCACCCCCGGTCAGGTCAGATGACTGACGGCTGGGAGGTCGTGGCACGGGCCGCGGAGCTCGCGCAGCGCGGCGAGGACTGTGCGCTCGCGACCGTCGTCTGGCGCCAGGGCCCGTCGTCGGGGCAGCAGGGCTCACGCGCCCTCGTCACCGCGGATGGGCAGATCTTCGGATGGATCGGGGGCGCGTGCGCCGAGCCGACCGTCATCCGCGAGGCGCAGCGGGCCATCGTCGACGGCGAGCCGAGGCTCTTGCTGCTCGGCTCACCCGAGCAGTTCGGGCACGTGCCCGAGGGAATGGCGGTGATCCCGCTCACCTGCCAGAGCGAGGGCGCGCTCGAGGTCTACATCGAGCCGGTCGTGTCGACGCCCCATCTCGTCGTGGTGGGCCGCTCGCCGATGTCCCAGACGTTGCGCGACCTCGCGCAGGTGCTCGGGTGGCGCGCGGATCTCCTCGATGGCGCGGAATTCTCGTCCGCGGACGTCGATCCTCGCGCGGTCGTCGTCGTGGCAACACAAGGGCACGGCGACGAGGAGGCCATCGAGCACGCGATCACCGCGTCGCCCGCGTACATCGGGCTCGTCTCGTCGCAGAAGCGTGGCGAGTCGGTGCTCGCGTTCCTCGCCGAGCGGGGCGTTGCGCAGCACCTCCTCGATCGTGTGCGAGTGCCGGTCGGACTCGACCTCGGGTACACGACCCACAGCGAGATCGCGGTGTCGATCCTCGCGGAGCTGGTGCAGCTGCGGGCATCGGGCGCGTTGGCCTCTGATCATGTCGACACGCTTCGCTCCCTGCCCGAGACCGCGATCGACCCGGTCTGCGGGATGACGGTCACGATCACGCCGACGGCGCTCTCTCTCGAGCGTGACGGCGTCA
>DATKAS010000385.1:0-6747 GCA_035497855.1 Acidimicrobiales bacterium | reverse complement strand
TTGCGCACGAGGTCGAACCCGGGCGTGTCAGTGGGGACGATGATCATGCTGGCTCGTCGATGAAGAGGAGCGTCAGGGGCGGTGACGGCCATCACGATGGCGAAGTCCGCGCCGTCGGCAGATGAGGTGAACCACTTCTGCCCGTTGATGACGTAGTCGTCGCGGTCCTTGACCGCGGTGGTGCCCATCATCACGGGGTTCGAGCCGGGCATCTCGGGCTCGGTCATCGAGAAGCAGCTGCGCACCTTCCCTTCGACGAGAGGGCGCAGGTAGCGCTCGCGCTGGTCCTCTGTCGCGTGCGCGTGGAGGATCTCGACGTTGCCGGCGTCGGGTGCTTGCACGCCGAACACGACATGCCCGAGGGGGCTCCGTCCGAGCACCTCGCTGAAGAGGCCGTGGTCGACCATGCTCAGGCCGAGACCGCCGAGCTCGACCGGATGATTGGCCGCCCACAGCCCCATCTGGCGGACCTTGTCCTGCGCGCGAGCGACGCCCTCCTCCAACGCCGCCGGGCTGCCATGCAGCATCTCCCCTTCGAGCGGGATGACTTCCGCGTCCATGAACGCCCGAGCCATCCCGAGCATCGTCGCGGTCTCCTCGGACACGTCGAAGTCCATGCAGCGAACGTACGGAAGCCCTCGTCTCGCCAACAGGGTCGAAAGGCCCGACCGTCTCGAGCCATTTCGTCAGAGGCCGCAGCTCGGCGACCAATCGAGCGTCGGAGCTATGTCGCGGAGCGCTCGGCGAGATGGTCGGCGCGACGGTCGTAGAACTCCGCGAGGTCCCCGAACTCCGGCTCGTCGGCGAACGCAGCTCGAGTCGTGGCGACGATCTCGTCGTTCGACTTCGTGAGGTCGAGCGGCTTCGCCTGCGGCTGCTGCACGTGCCACGGTGTGTCGATGAACACCTCGACACCGTTGTGCTCCGGATCGGAGAAGTAGATCGACCACGCGTTGCCGTGGGTGAGGGGCATGATGCCGGTCACTTCGTCGTGCTGCTCGAGCACTGTGAGGAGCGCCCTGAGGTCGTCGAGGGTGCCGGCCGAGCGGTAGGCGGTGTGGTGGATGCTGTTCGACTTGTCGGGCTCGGGCCGGCCGGTGATGAACGCGACCTGGTGGTGATGGTTCGAGATCTGCGAGAGGAACACGATCTCGTTCGGGCCGAGCGGACCACGGTCCGCGACCTCGAACCCGAGCACGTCGGTGTAGAAGGCGATCATCTTGTCGACGTCGTGCACGAAGACGACGGTGTGCGCGACCTCGAGCTGCAGCCGGTCTGACGAGCGCATCGAGAACCTCCCGCGGAGCAGATGTCCGGGCGAAGGCTACGACTCCTGGAACCCGGTCTCTCGAATCGTGAGGCTCAGCCTCCCCGACGGCCGTCCGCGGGACAGAAACGTGAGCCGACCTCACGGAATGGCCGCGTGCGCCGTCTTCCTCCACGTGATCATCACGCGCCGCCGGCCGGGGCAGCTGAACCCTCGTACCGTCGCTGGTCAGATGCCGAGCAAGCCGCCGTTCGAGGTCGTCGTCGAGGTGCACGGAGCGACCGTCCTGCGCGTGTGCCGCGCTGTGCTCGGAAGGGCCGAGGCCGACGACGCCTGGTCCGAGACCTTCGTGTCGGCGATGCGGGCGTATCCCGCGCTTCCCGACGACGCCAACGTCGAGGCGTGGCTCGTGACGATTGCACACCGGAGGGCGATCGACGTCGCTCGCGCCCGAGCGCGCCGAGCCGTGCCCACCGACACCTTCGATGACGCCCCGGACCGACATGGCCCCGTTGAGCGTGACGACGACCTGGTCGCCGCGCTCGCAGCACTGCCCGACAAGCAGCGACAGGCCGTCGCCTACCACTACCTCGCCGGTCTTCCGTACGCCGAGGTCGCCGAGATCCTCGGCGGGACGACCGACGCCGCGCGGCGAGCGGCGGCCGATGGCATCGCCGCGCTCCGGCGCGCGCAGAGACAGAGAGGAGCGACTACGTGAAGACCGACGCCGACATCACGAACGACCTGCAACGCGCCACTGAGGTGCGGGGGGACGAGCTGCGAGCGCTCCATGACCGGCTGGTCGGGACTGCGGACGCAGCGCATCTCCTCGACGTGGCCTATCGCACGGTCGACACCCCGGTTGGCTCGCTGCTGCTCGCAGCGACCGAGGAAGGGCTCGTGCGTGTGGCCTACGCGAGCGAGGACCACGAGCGAGTGCTCGAGAGCCTCTCCGCGCGCATCAGCCCACGAATCCTCCACGATCCGAGTCGCCTCGACGCCGCTGCCCGCGAGCTCGACGAGTACTTCACCGGCCGACGCACGACGTTCGACCTCGCGCTGGACCTGCAGCTCTCGGCCGGCTTTCGGTCAACCGTGCTCCGGCACCTCACCGACGTCGGTTACGGGCAGAGGGCGAGCTACGGCACGGTCGCGCGGCTCGCGGGACGCCCGAAAGCGGTCCGCGCGGTCGGCAGCGCGTGCGCCACGAACCCATTGCCGATCGTGTTGCCTTGCCACCGCGTCGTCAGGTCGGACGGCAGCCTGGGTGGCTACCTCGGAGGCGTCGCCGCGAAGACCACCCTGCTCGAGCTCGAGGCCGCACGATGACGGCCGCCACGACCGATCTGGCGCTCGCTCGGCGCGTCGACGAGCTCGAGTGGGACACGGTCGTCGGTGGTCTCGATGAGATCGGCATCGCACCGCTGGGCCCGATCCTCTGCGCGGACGAGTGCAACGACCTCGGCTCGCTGTACGACGAGGCTCGGCTGTTTCGCTCGACGGTCGACATGGCGCGACATCGGTTCGGCCGAGGTCAATACCGCTACTTCGCGCACCCGCTCCCGCGTGTGGTCGCCGAGCTGCGCGAGGCGTTCTGGCCTCATCTCCTGCCCGTCGCCCGCGCGTGGTCCGCGCGCCTGGACCGGCCCGCGCGCTGGCCCGATGACTTGCACGACTGGCTCGCGCAATGTCAGGCCGCCGGTCAAACGCGACCCACACCCCTGATGTTGCGCTACCGCGCGGGCGACTGGAACGCGCTCCACCAGGACCTCTACGGCGACCTCGTCTTCCCCCTCCAAGTCGTGATCGGGCTCGACGTCCCGGACGTCGACTACAGCGGTGGCGAATTCGTCGTCGTGGAGCAACGGCCCCGCGCGCAGTCGCGAGCGACCACGTTCGCGATCCCTCAGGGCCACGGCCTCGTGTTCACAACCCGCGACCGGCCGCTCACGTCGACTCGGGGCTGGACCGCGGCGCGGATGCGCCACGGTGTGAGCACGCTGCACTCGGGACAGCGGCGAACGTTGGGGCTGGTCTTCCACGACGCTCGATGAGCCGACCGGCTACGGCCGGTCCTCCTCGGGGAAGCCCACGATCTCGACGGTGCCTGCGGCGCCATCGACGCGGACCAACGCGCCCGTGGGGATGCGCTGTGTTCCGTCGACGGTGCCGACCACGGCGGGGAAGCCCATCTCGCGTCCCATGATCGCGGCGTGCGACGCGAAGCTCCCGTGGTCGGTGACGATCGCGCCCACCACGTGCAGGAACGAGTTGAACGACTCGCCCGTCGCGGAGGTGACGAGCACCTCGCCGTCCTGCAGCTCCATCAGGTCGTCGAAGTTCTTCACGATGCGCGCAGGCCCGACGTACACGCCCGCGCTGCCCCCGATGCCCATGACGATGCGGTCGTCGCCCGCGGGCGCCGGAGCCTCACCCGAGACCCCACTGATCACGAACCCCAACGAGCTCATCACCCGGGCGAGCGGCGGCGGGAGCCCGTCGACCGGCGGGGGCGGCGGCGGAGGCGGACCCAGCAGCGGCGGCGCGCCGCGCTTGCTGGCCGCCTTGCGAGACGCGACGCGGGCGGCAAGGGCTTCGGCGGTGGGATCCGGTGAGCCGTCGAGGATCGCGTCGATCTCCGCGACCCGAAGGTCGAGCGTGTCGTACTTGAAGCCGATGCGCCCGCGATCGAACAGCCGCGAGCCGAGCTCGATGAGCGCGAGGCGCATGAGGCCGACCGCCGACGAGTCGCTGTACAGGCCGCGCTCGTCGCGCAGCCGGTACACGAGGCGTGCTTCCGCGAGCAGGTCGTCGAACTCGGCCCGATGCTCAGCCGGCACCTCGGCGCGGAGCTCTGCGGCGAGCGCGTCGGCGCGCTCGGTCGAGTGATCGGCGTCGTACTCGAACGCGGCCGCGAGCCGACCGAGCACCAGATCGGGCCGTTCGACGACGGTCGGGTTCGTGAGATCGAAGCCCGCCGCGATGCGGAAGCCGACCGCGCGGATGTACGCGTCGACGGCGGGAACTCGCGCGCGCAGCGCTGCGAGCCGCTCGTCAGGGGGCGCATCCCCGCTCAGCAAGGCCGCTGCCTCGGGGTCGGCGCGGAGGGCCTCGATCGCCGGCGCGATCTCGGGGTTGAGCACGCCCGACGCCGGCGACCAGCCGTCGAACACCGCGAAGATCGGAACGGGGTCGCGCTGGGTCCAGCCTGCAGCGTGCAGCACGAAGTCGCCCACCGCGACGAGGGCCGCGCCGTTGTACGTGTGGTGCTGCTGCCACATGGCCGCCATGTGCTCGATGCGAGCGTGCAGCTGTTCTCGCAGCTGCTCGTCGTCGAGCTTGGAGAGGTCGACCTCCGCGAGCTCGCGGTGCCTCGCGATCGAACGCGGCTTCGCCTCTTCGTCCCAGGTCTTCAGCGAGTCGCGCCAGATCCGCTTCGCAAAGGCTTCGTCGGCCAGCGCGGCGCGCCGCCCGATCTCGGCGCCGAGCTGCTCCGGGGTCTTGGGACCATCCGGTCCCGGTGCGTCGAAGGGGACGGGCTGTGTGTACGGGAACCCGTTGACGAACGCGAGCTGCATGCGGTCGAGCAGCACGCCGTAAGGCGCGAGCGCGGACTCGAAGCCACGGGCGAAGCCTTCCGGGTAGAGCTCTTGCACGATCGGCGTGACCGACGCAGGCAGGTGCGCTCGGTCTTGCATCCACGGACCTGGGCCCGGTGCATCCCATGCGTCGTCGTTCATCCCGCCCCCCTTGCCATCGCGCGTCGCCGCGCGTCCGAGGGCGCACCGTAGTGCTCCGCCTATCCGCCCGCGGGCTGGAAGAGCTCGACGATGTTCCCCGAAGGATCCTCGAGGAGGATCTGACGGCCACCCGGGCCGCTCACGACGTCGTTGCGGAAGTGGACGCCCGCGCCCTCGAGCCGAGCGATCTCAGCGTCGAGGTCGGACGTCACGAAGTGGATGCGGTTCCAACCGCCGGGTCCGGGGATCGCGCCGTCGGGCATGGGACGTCCGGCTGAGCTCATGGGTCCGCTCAGCAACAAGCGCAGGTGGCCCTTGGTCACGTCGGCGAACGCTGGGGAGCTGACGCCAGTCGTGAACCCGAAGTGCGTGGTGTAGAACTCCACGGCTTCGGCGACGTCGTTGACCATGTAGCGGACGTTCACCGTCTCATCGGCGGCCATGAGCACTCCTCTCGACGTGTGCTTGGTGGACGAGCTCTGCGATGAGCAGATCGACCCGCGACTCGATCTCGTCGGCAGTGCGAACGAAGACGGGATAGCTGTCCTGGTTGCTCTTCGTGACCGCGGCAGGGTCCGCCATGCTCCAGTGGGACGTCTCGGGCGCGCCGGGGAACTCTGGGCAGATCTCCTTGACCTTGTCGCACAGCGTGATGACCCGGTCGAACCGCGTGCGTGCGAATCGATCGAGGCGCTTGGTGGTCCGCCCGGAGATGTCGATCCCTCGCTCCGACATCACGCGCACGGCGTTCGGATGCAACGGCTTCGGATGGCTGCCCGCGCTGCGCGCTTCGACTGCGCCACCCGAACGATGCTCGAGCATCGCCTCGGCGATCTGCGACCGCGCCGAGTTCCCGGTGCACAGGAACAGCACACGCGGCGTTCGGCGCCCGACGTCGGTCGAGCTCTTCGGGGCAACGGGAGCGAGCTCGAGCGACGGATGCAACGCCGCCCCCGCCGCGGTGAAGAGCTCACCGCAACGGGCGAGGTCGAGCCGGTAGTAGGTGTCACGGCCATCGGCAGAGCTCCGCCGCGATGACACCAGCCCCGCCGCCCGAAGCTCTCCCAGGTGGTACGAGACGAGGTTCTGCGCCTTCCCCACCAGCAGCGCGATCTCACCGACCCGACGGTCGCTCCGCGCCAGGTGGCCGACGACCTGCCAGCGCAAGGGGTCCGCGACGAGCTGCAGGAACTCGAGCGGCGCTGCGTCAGCTGAGGCGATGACCACCTCGATGACATTAGATCAAACCAGTTTGATACGTCAATCTCCGTCGATGCATCAGGCCGACATAGCGTCGCCTCATGGCCGATCTTGTGGCGGGCCTCGATGCAGGGTTCCTCCTCACCGAGACGTCGACCATGCCGTGGCACGTGATCGGGATCCTCGTCCTCGATCCGTCCACTGCGCCCGAACCCCTGACCGTGCACAGCGTGCGCCGGCTCATCGCAGCGCGCCTCGACGACATCGAGGCGTTCCACAAGGTCGTTTCGCGGGGCCCGTTCGGGCTGTGGCCGCACTGGTCGGACGGCGAGGTCGACCTCGACTGGCATGTGCAGGCGGCAGATCTTCCGACGGACGCGGACCTCGCCGACCTCGAGAGGTTCGCCGCTCGGCTGGCCGAGACGCCGCTCGACCGCAGCCGGCCGCTCTGGGAGGTGCACGTCGCCGAGCACTTGCCGGACGGTCAGGTCGCGGTCATCGCCAAGATGCACCACGCGCTCGCGGACGGCGTGACCGCGG
>DATKAS010000384.1:0-10123 GCA_035497855.1 Acidimicrobiales bacterium | reverse complement strand
CATTGTGTCACCATGACTGCCACCACCTACGCCAGCGGTCGTCGCATCCTCGACGCCGACAGCCACCTGATGGAGCTCCCGGGCTTCCTCGACCCGTTCATCGACGACGCGATGCGCGAGCGCCTCAAGGGTCGTTCGATGGCAGCGGTTGCCGCGCTTCTCGATCGAGCCACCGCAGCGGCGAAGGATCGCAGCGCGGACGGCGCCGTGCGCGCCGAGGCAGAGGGCCGGCTCTTCCGCGACAAGGGCTGGAACGCGATGGGTGCGTTCGACCCCAGCGAGCGCAGTCACGTGCTCGACCTGCTCGGGTTCGAGGCGCAGCTCGTGTTCGCGACGTTTGCGACCGCGATGTTCGTCGGAAAGGACATCGACCTGCTCTACGCCGGCAGCCACGCGCACAACCTCGCCGTCGCCGACTTCTGCAAGGGCGACGCCCGCCTCCTTCCCGTTGGCTTCGTGCCGCTCGCCGATCCGGAGCGTGCAGAGTCGACGTTGCGCGGCGCGCTCGATGCCGGGTGCGACGCGATCCACGTGCCGTCGACCGCGGCAGGTGAGCGGTCGCCGAGCCATCCCGACCTCGACGGGTTCTGGTCGCTGCTCGAAGAGAGCGGCAAGCCGTTCGTGCTGCACGTCGGCGGCGGCGGCCGCTTGCTCGACCGCGCGTTCCACAACAACGGCCGGCCGGTCACCGATCACCTGGGCGGCGGCGAGAACATCCGCTCGAAGGACTACCTCTGCATCAGCCACTCCCCATCCCTGTTCCTCGGCACGCTGATCCTCGACGGCGTCTTCGACCTGCATCCGAACCTGCGGGGAGGCGTGATCGAGGAGGGCGCGAGCTGGGTCGTGTCGTGGATGCACCAGCTCGACTTCGCGCAGCGCTCGTTCCGGCGGACCGAAGCCCCGCTCACGACGCTCGAGCTGAAGCCGTCCGACTACGTGCGGCGCAACCTCAAGTTCACGCCCTTCCCCGGTGAGCCGGTCGGGTGGATGATCGAGCAAGCCGGCGACGGGTTGTTCATGTTCTCGACCGACTACCCGCATCCGGAGGGCGGCAAGGATCCGCTCGCGAAGTTCGAAGACGCGATGGTCGGCACGCCCGAACCGGCGAAGCAGCGGTTCTACTTCGACAACATGGCCGACCTCGTCGGCCAACGTCGCGTCGAGCTCGTCGGCCGCTGAATCAGACGCGCGCGAGCCGCGCGGTGAAGAGCACGTGGTACTGCCACACGAGCTCGTCCCCCTCACGGTGACGGCGCACCTCGACGCCGTCGAGGCCCTTCGGTCGCAGGACGAGCACGCCGTCCTCGAAGGACGCGGCCACGCTGATCGGGGTCGTGAAGTCGGAGGCCATCACGTCGTTCACCCCGTGCTCGTACGTGCCATCGACGATCATGTCGTGCACGACGCCACCGCTCGTGACGACGAGGCGGTTGCCGCACTGCTCGATGCGCTCGACGTGGTGCCACATGCGATGGTCCGAAGGAGCGCGCTCACCCGCTACGAGGAGGTCGACGACGCGCCACATGCCCCGCAGGTCCGGCACTCCGTCGGCGAGCGGTTTGGTGCAGGCGGCGAGGATCGGCTCGGGCATCTGCTCGCCGTATCCGCCTGGCGGCGTGTGGGCAGTTGGGGTGTCGACCACCGCCTGACCGTACTGCGACCACCATCAGTTACCGTCGCTCGATGAGCTCGACACGTCCTGGCTACGGGCAGGTGGACCGCGACTACGCGATTCGCCTCGCCACCACCGATCCCGCCGACGACGGCCCGATCTGGATGGTGAACTTGATGCGGTACAAGCCGGTTGCGACCTACGCCGAGGGCGACGCGGAAGGGGCCGCCGTCTCGGGACGTGAGGCCGACGATCGCTACGCACCGCTCGACGTGCTCGCGGACATCGGCGCCGAGGTCGTCTTCTTCGGTGACGTCGAAGACCAGCTGCTCGGCGAGGGTGAGCCATGGGAGCGCGTGGGCATCGTGCGGTATCCGACCGGGCGCTCGTTCATCGAGATGCAGCAGCGCGGCGACTTCAAGGAGCGCCACGTGCACAAGGAAGCCGGGATGGAGCGCACGATCGTGATGGGCTGCCATCCCGCCGGGGGCGACCTCGCCGCGCCGACCGACCTTTCCGGTCTCCCGGACTGGGCCGACGTGCCGCATCCTCCGACCGAGGACGACGGGCCTGTGATGGTGATCCACGTGACCCGCTACACGGAGGGCGCGGGTCGCGACGAGATGCGGCGATACACGAGCGCCGCGGCGAAGACGGCTGTCCCGCAGGGCGTTCGGATCGCCGGTTGGTTCGACGTCGACGGCACGATCGTCGGCGACGGGCGCGAGTGGCATCAGGTGCGGATGAACCGGTTCCCGTCCAAGGCCGCGTTCATGGCGGTCGTGCGCGACCCCGTTCGGCTCGAAGCGCAGAGCGCGCACCGCGAGCCTGCGCTCGCCGACACCTACACGCTCGTCGTCAGACCGCAGATCGACACGCTGCCGGGCCGCTGACGCGCTACCGGAGCGCGGCCGCAAAGTGGTCGTGATGCTCGGCCCACCAGCGACGCCGACGGTCGAACCGCTCGCCGCCTCCCGTGCGATCCCACAGCACCTTCGCGTTCGGGTCGCCGGCATCGACGCTACGCCGGACGGCCGCCTCGATGCGCGCGAAGGCGACATCCATCGTCGTGAGCAGCTCGGCCCGGCCATCGCGATCGAGGCCGTAGGCGTCGGTCACGAGCCGCAGCCGCGCCGGGAGGTCGGCTGGTCGGTAGCCGAGGCGCACCCTGTCGACCTCGTCGTCCATGGGCACGCACACCCGTGTCATCTGGGCGAGGTCGTAGACCGGCCGACCCGGCGCAGCGAACTCGAAGTCGATGAACCCGACTGCGATGCCGTCGCGAAACACGATGTTGGATGGCTCGAGGTCGTTGTGGCACACGATCGTCCCACCGCGCGGGTCGGACAGCGCGTCGCTCCACGTGTGAGCCCGGTGATCGAAGGTGCGTGCTGCATCGTGCATCTGCCGCAGCAGTCGCGCGATGGAAGCGAGCGCGGTGTCTGTCTGGCTCCAGTCGGGATACGGCGTCAACGGGACGTCACCCTCGATGAACGCGAGGCGCTCTCGCCCGTCGTCGTCGATGCCGACCGGGAGGGGCGCGCCTACGAACCCGGCTCGGTGCAGCGCACGGAGGAACGCGTGGACGGATGTGGTGTGCCGGGTCGGTGGGCGAACGACATGCTCACCGACCCGGACCACCTTGCCAACGTGCGCGATGCCACCGACCAGGGGCAGCTCCTCGCGGTCCGGGCTCAGCGCAGGTCGAACCGATCGAGGTTCATGACCTTGTCCCACGCGGCGACGAAGTCGCGGACGAACTTCTCCTTCGCGTCATCCTGCGCGTAGACCTCTGCGAGGGCTCGGAGCTCGGAGTTCGAACCGAACACGAGGTCGACCGCGGTCGCGGTCCACTTCGGTGCGCCGGTCTTCCGATCGGCGCCGTCGTAGACGTGCTCCGCGGTGGCCGAGGTCTTCCAGACCGTGCCCATGTCGAGCAGGTTCACGAAGAAGTCGTTGCTCAGCGTGCCGACGCGATCGGTGAAGACGCCGTGCTTCGAACCACCTGTGTTGGTGCCGAGCGCACGCATGCCGCCGATCAGCACGGTCATCTCGGGCGGCGTGAGACAGAGCATGAAGGCGCGCTCGACGAGCAACGTCTCGGGAGCAACCTTCTCCCCCGCCTGCAGGTAGTTGCGGAAGCCGTCGAACGTGGGCTCGAGCACCGCGAACGACTCGACGTCGGTCCACTCCTGCGTCGCGTCCGTGCGGCCAGGCGCGAACGGCACGATCACGTCGACGCCGGCATCCTTCGCCGCCTTCTCGACCGCGGCGCACCCGCCGAGGACGATCAGATCGGCGAGCGACACCTTCGTCGGGCCGAGCTCGCGCTGGATCCCTTCGAGCGTCTGGATGACCTTGGCCGTCTGCGCGGGGTTGTTGACCTCCCATCCCTTCTGGGGTTCGAGGCGGAGGCGAGCGCCGTTCGCGCCACCCCGCTTGTCGGTGCCGCGGAACGACGCAGCCGACGCCCACGCTGTCGACACGAGCTCGGACACCGAGAGGCCCGACGCGAGGATCTTGGCCTTCAGCGCGGCGATGTCCGCGTCGCCGATCAGCGCGTGATCGACTGCGGGCACGGGGTCTTGCCAGATCTGCGGCTCGGACGGCACGAGCGCGCCGACGTAGCGAGAGATCGGCCCCATGTCGCGATGGGTCAGCTTGAACCACGCCTTCGCGAACGCCTCGCTCAGCTGGTCGGGATTCTCGTGGAAGCGCTTCGCGAGGTCGGCGTACACGGGGTCCTGCCGCAACGACAGGTCGGTCGTCAGCATCATCGGCGCGTGGCGCTTCGACGGGTCGTGCGCGTCGGGGACGGTGTTCTGCGCCTCCGGGTTCGTCGGTGTCCACTGCTGCGCGCCCGCAGGGCTGTGCGTCAGCTCCCAGTCGTACGACAAGAGGTTGTCGAGGAAGCCGTTGTCCCACTGCGTCGGGTTGTTCGTCCACGCGCCTTCGAGGCCGCTCGTCACCGCATCGTCGCCCACGCCCGTGCCCGAGCTGTTCTGCCATCCGAGGCCCTGCAGCTCGAGAGGAGCAGCCTCGGGCTCGGGACCGACGAAGTCGGCGGGATGCGCACCGTGGGCCTTGCCGAAGGTGTGGCCGCCGGCGATGAGCGCGAACGTCTCTTCGTCGTTCATCGCCATGCGGGCGAACGTCTCACGGATGTCGCGCGCTGCAGCGATCGGATCGGGGTTGCCGTTCGGACCTTCGGGATTCACGTAGATGAGCCCCATCTGCACCGCGCCGAGCGGGTTGGCGAGCTCCCGGTCGCCGCTGTAGCGCTCGTCGCCCAGCCACGTGTCTTCGGGACCCCAGAAGACCTGCTCGGCCTCCCAGATGTCTTCGCGGCCGCCGCCGAACCCGAACGGCTTCAGGCCCATCGACTCGATCGCGCAGTTGCCCGCGTAGACGAACAGGTCGGCCCACGACACCTTGCGGCCGTACTTCTTCTTCACCGGCCACAGCAGACGACGCGCCTTGTCGAGGCTCGCATTGTCGGGCCAGCTGTTGAGCGGCGCAAAGCGCTGCGAACCGCTGCCCGCGCCGCCTCGGCCGTCGTGGATGCGGTACGTGCCGGCCGCGTGCCACGCCAACCGGATCATCAGCGGCCCGTAGTGGCCGTAGTCGGCAGGCCACCAGTCCTGCGAGGTGGTCATCACTTCGATGAGGTCGTTCTTCAGCGCTTCGAGATCGACGGTCGCGAACTCGGCGGCGTAGTCGAAGTCGGGATCCATCGGATCGGACTTGTTCCCGTTCTGGCGGAGGACCGAAAGGTCGGGCTGGTTCGGCCACCAGTCCTTGTTCGACCGCGGGCGATGGCCCTGCGGCTCGGGAGACGGGATGGCTGGGTTTTCGCTGTCAGACACTTCGGTCCTCCTCTTGGCTGGTTGCACTGCACTGGGGGCACAGACCCCAATAGACGACTTCGGCCTCGTCGAGATGGAAGCCGTGATCTTCCGATGGCTCGAGGCAGGGTGCGTCGCCGACCGCGCAGTCGACGTCGTGCACGACCCCGCACCCGCGGCAGACCATGTGATGGTGGTTGTCGCCGACGCGCAGCTCGTGCAGCGCAGGCGCGCCGGCGGGCTCGATGCGGCGGACGATCCCTGCGTCGCAGCACGCGCGCAGCACGTCGTAGATCGCTTGCGTCGAGACCGAGCCGAGCTCCGCGCGGACGGCGGCAGTGACGTCGTCGACCGACGCGTGCGGGCGGTCCGCGAGCACTTGCAGCACGGTGACGCGCGGCGCGGTGACCCGAAGGCCGGCTGCCCTCAGCAGCTCGGTCGGCGACTCCGCATGCGCCATGCCGCTAGGCCATCACCTTTTCTGGAATGAGTCAAGTAGACCGTTGCCTCACCCCACCGCACCGAGCGCGGCTTCCGCGACCTGTGAGTCCTCGGAGTAGTGACCACCGCTCACCCCAATGCCTCCGACCAGGTTGCCGTCGACCGTGATCGGGAAACCGCCACCGAAGATCACGAGTCGGTCGATGCCCGCGGTCGCGCCCGCGGCGAGCGGCGGGTCGTCCTTGATGAAGTCGTGCCACGCCGCGGTCGAGATGCCGAAGCCGACCGCGGTGTACGCCTTGTCCTGCGCGACCTGCACGCTGACGAGCGGCGCGCCATCCATCCGCTCCAAGGCCTTGAGCACACCCGACGCGTCGACGATCGCGATCGTGAAGGCCTTGCCGAGCTCGGCGCCCTTCTTCGCACCCGCGTCGATCAGCCGGCGGCACAACGACGCCGACACCATGTTCTGGACGACCGTGCTCTCCTCGCTCACCCGTTCCCCCTCGTGTCGCTGCTGATGAGCCGTAGCGTAGGCATCATGGGCAATGACGTCGCCGGTCGTACGGGTGGTTGGGGGCTCACTGCACTGCGCGTGGGGACCGGCGCGGTGATGGCCGGACACGGGCTGCAGAAGCTGCGCGACCTCGACCGGGTCGGCCAAGTGTTCGACATGATCGGGCTCAAGCCGGGGCGGGATCATGCGCTGCTCGCGAGCATCACCGAGATCGGTGCAGGCGTGGCGAGCGTCCTCGGGCTCTGGACGCCAGCCGCGAGCGCGGCGACGACGGGCGCGATGACAGTCGCGATCGCGAAGGTCCATGGCAAGAACGGCCTTTGGCTCACGGACCGGGGCTACGAGTACAACGCGACGCTCATCGCGATCGCGTTTGCGTTGGCCGCGGCCGGCCCGGGCCACCTGGCCGCCGACGGCCTGGTGACACGACGGCGAGCCAACCTCGGATGGGCGCTCGGCGAGCTCGCACTCGGCGTTGGCACCGCAGTCGCGGTCATGGCGCTGGCGGACCGCCGGTCGAGGCAGGCAGCCGAGCCGGAAGAAACCCCCGCGTGACGATCAGCCGTTCCTCGGCAGCTCGTTCCACGGCAGGCGCGACAGGTCGCCCGGCTCCTTCGGGAGGCCGAGCACGCGCTCGCCGATGATGTTCTTCTGGATCTGATCGGTGCCGCCGAAGATCGGGAGCGCCTGCGCCTGCAACGCCTGCGCGGTGAGGACATGCGCGACAGTGCCGCCAGGCACGTCGGCCAACGTCGCGCGCTGCGCGTCGTCGTAGCCGTGGAGGAGGCCGCGCGCCCCGAGGAGCTCCATGCCGAGGTCGCGATTGTGACGGAGGATCTGCGCGGTCAGCAGCTTCGAGAAGTTCGGAAGACCTGGGATGTCGATGCCTGCGGCGCGCGCTGCTTTCGCTCGCTCGGTGTTGAACCGCTGCACCTCATTGAGGGTGTAGGAGCGCGCGAGCTCCTGTCGGATCGCGGGCTCGCCGTTTCGGCCGAGCCTCTGGGCGAGGTCGATGAAGACCGTCGGTCCGCCCGCCAGCGCTTGCGGAAGGTCGGCACTGACCCGGCTCCTCGGCCGCGCCATGTCGCCGGCTCGCTTGCCGAGGTCGTTCGCGACCGTGCCCGGACGGGCAAGCGGAAGCGCGGCACGATCTCCAGCACCCATGCCCGACCGTTCGTGGAACAGCGTCGTGTTCGCGACCTGCCAGCCGTTGTTCACGTCGCCGATGCGCGCGCTGTCGCTCACGACCGCGTCCGTGAAGAAGACCTCGCAGAACATCGCGCCGCCGGTCATCTCGCGAAGCGTGCGCACCTCGACTCCCGGTTGGTGCATGTCGATCGCGAACCACGTGATGCCCTGGTGCTTCGGCGCGCCGGGGTTCGTGCGCGCGAGGAGCATGCCGAGGTCGGCCCAATGGCCTCCCGACGTCCACACCTTTTGTCCGTTGATCACCCACACGTCGCCATCGCGCACCGCGCGGGTGCCGAGGCCAGCCAGGTCAGAGCCCGCTCCGGGTTCGCTGAACAGCTGGCACCACCACTTGCGGCCGGTGACGATGTCGGGCAGGTAGCGATCGAGCTGCTCGCGGGTCGCGTGCGTGACGAGCGTCGGAGCGACGAGCGAGACCCCCATCCCCATCGGCGAGCCGAGCGCGCCGAACTCTTTGATGGTGCGCGCCACGCGCATCGCGTCGACACGGTTCAGCCCGCGCCCGTACGCGTCGACAGGCAGCAGCGGTGCCGACCATCCCGACATGCCGAGCTGCTCCCACCACTCGCCGACGGTGAGGTCGGGATCCCAGGTCTCCTCGAGCCAGTAGCGCAGCTCGTCGGTCACAGTCATCGCACCGCTCCCGTCTCGGCCGCGGATGCGTGCTCGGTGACGAGATCGACCCACTCGTCCCAGTACGCCTCCGGGTAGTCGTGGCCCATCCCCTCGAGCAGCACGAAACGCGCACCGGGGATCAGCTCCGCGGTGCGGCGCCCGCCACTCGGATCGAGGAGCGTGTCGGCGCTGCCGTGCATCACGAGCGTCGGCACCCGCACGGCGCGGAGCGCGTCGGCCCGAGAACCACTCGCCATCACCGCCATGATCTGGCGTGCCACGCCCGGCGGATCGAACGCGCGGTCGAAGGCCTCCCCCGCATACCTGGACTGGGCTTCCACGTCGACCTTGCCGGGGCTCCCCCAGATCTGCAGCCCTTCGAGGTGGTTCGCGATCGCCGAGGCACGATCAGTCGCCGGGGCTCCGAACAGCCGTGCTTGTGCCTCGGGAGTCGACGTGCCGACGTGCGGCTCGCCGGTGGTGGACATCACCGACGTCACCGAGCGCAGGCGATCGGCGTGCTCGATGGCGAGGGTCTGGACGATCATGCCGCCCATCGAGAGCCCCATGACATGGGCGCGCTCGACACCCAGGGCATCGAGCACCGCGATCACGTCGGCCGCCATGTCGGAGAGCGTGTACGCCGCCTCGTTCGCAGGCGCGTCCGAGAAATGCGTCGACAGGCCGATATCGCGATTGTCCATCCGGACGACGTGGAAGCCCTTCGCGACGAACCGCTCGCACCACTCCACCCGGTAGTTGATGCACTGGCTCCCGAGACCGTTCACGAGCACGAGTGTGGGATCGGTCGAGTCCCCGAACGTCTCGAAGAAGATCTGCGTGGATCCGTTCGTCGCGAAGGCCATTCCGCGAGCGTAAAGCGCTCAGCAGCTGAAGGTCGTCGCCCCCTCGTCCCCGATCGAGGCCCAGAGCCGAGGCGACGGTCGCCGCAGCGCCAACGCGGCCGAGCAGCGTCCGTCGTAGTTGCCCGATCAGCGGCGATCGAACGCGAGGTCGAAGCGCTGCACGGCGCCGGCGAAGATGTTTCGCTCGATCACGGGTTCGCTGATCACCTGAAGGTTCGTGAACCGGCGCGCCATCTCGGCGAAGAGCACTTCGAGCTCGAGGCGGGCGAGCGATTGCCCGATGCACACGTGCGGCCCGAACCCGAATGCGAGATGCGGGTTGGGATCGCGCATGATGTCGAACCGGAAGGGCTCGTCGAACACCGCCTCGTCGCGGTTGGCTGACGGGTACAAGAGCACGATGCGATCGCCGGGATGGACGGGTGTGTCGCCGATGCGGTCGTCGGCGACCGCGGTGCGGAACATCTGGTTGAGCGGTGACACCCAGCGCAGCACCTCCTCGACCGCGCTCGACGCGACGGACGGATCTGTCGCGAGTCGCTCCCACTGGTCGGGGTGATCGCAGAAGATGCGCAGCCCGCGGGCGATCGCGGTGCGGGAGGTCTCGGCACCTCCCGAGATGAAGAGCCCCGTCTCGTTCATGATCGTGTGGTCCGCCATCGGGCAGCCCTTGACCGTCGCATTCGCCCACACCGAGACGAAGGAGCCGTCCGGCTCGGCTCGCAACCGGGGCACCGCCTCGTCGAGGTGCGCTTGGAACTCGCCGATCGCGGCCATGAGGTTCATCAGCACCTGGCCGGTCGAGTCACGCGCGATCGAGTCGATGCGCATCATCCGCTCTGACCAGGACTTGAGGTCGCGCCACCTGTCACGCGGGAAGCCCAAGAGCTCGCACGTGAGCTTGCTCGGGTACTGCGCCGCGAGGTCGTCGACCACTTCCATCTCGCCTCGGTCGGCGACGGCGTCGAGCACTTCGTCGACGAGCGATCGGATGAGCGGCTGCTCGCGTGAGGCT
>DATKAS010000383.1:0-6552 GCA_035497855.1 Acidimicrobiales bacterium | reverse complement strand
CGCATTGCGGGTCTTCGGGTGTGGGTTCGTGCAGCTGTACGGCCTGACCGAGACCACTGGTGCAGTCACCGGCCTCTTCCCCGACGATCACGACCCGAGCGGACCGAATGCACACCGGCTGCGTTCCGCCGGCAAGCCGCTCGCGGGTGTCGAGATCCGCATCGTCGACGCGTCGACGGGTATCGACGCGGACGTGAACGAAGTCGGCGAGATCTGGATCCGCACCGTGCAGAACATGAAGGGGTACTGGAACCTCGACGAGGAGACCGCGAAGACGATCCTCGCCGAGGGATGGCTGCGCAGCGGCGACGCGGGCTATCTCGATGCCGACGGGTACCTCTACATCCACGACCGCGTGAAGGACATGATCGTCTCGGGCGGCGAGAACATCTATCCCGCGGAGATCGAGAACGTGCTGATGGCCCATCCCGCGGTGGCCGACGCCGCTGTGATCGGCGTCCCGTCCGAGCGATGGGGCGAGACGCCGAAGGCGCTCATCGTGCGCGCCTCGGGCACCGACCCGAGCGAGCGGGAGATCATCGACTTCTGCCGTGAGCGGCTCGCCAAGTTCAAGTGCCCGACCTCGGTCGACTGGGTCGAGGCGCTGCCGCGCAACCCGTCCGGCAAGATCTTGAAGAAGGACCTCCGCGCGCCCTACTGGGAAGGGCGCACGCGGCTCGTGAACTAGTGGTCTGTCAGTACGCGACCCTTCGCCGATCGGCGACGAGGTACGCCATGAGCAGCGCGAACGGGAAGAAGACCAGGCTCAACAGGAAGTAGCCGAAGAAGCTGTGGCCCTTCCTCGCGGCGACGCGCGCCGGCCAGAACGCGATCGCGATCCAGATGATGAGTGCGATGAAGCCGCCGAACCACCAGAACATTTCGCCTCCGAGAGCCGGACCGTCGATCTCCGACGATGATGGGTGACGCGGGAGGGTTCGGCATCATCCGAGTCGGGTGATGCTGCCTGAACGGGCATTTCGAACGCGCTTCGCTAGGTTCCTGCCCCGTGCGAGCCGCCCGATGGTGGCAAGGGGTGTTGGTGATCGTGGTGCTGAGCACCGCGCTCGCGGGCCTTGGCGTTGCTGCGGCCAGGCACGGGCACGTCGACGTGCCCAAGGCAGCCGTGGGATCTGGCCTCGTCGTGAGCTCGTCCGACGACGCCACTGACGACGCCCCCACGACCGCAGGAGCAGCCCTTGCGTCGTGCGCGTTGCTCGCAGTGCTCGTCGCCCTCGCTCGTCCGCGCGAGGCGACGTGGAGGGTGCACGAGGTGCCCGCTGTCGACTCATGTCGGCCGGTCGGGACCGGGAACGAGCTGTGCCGCGCGCCGCCGGTCGCGTGGGTCGGCTGACTGTCCCCGCCCACCTCACCTTCACGCATTAGGAGCAACGATGAAGCGAGTCACCTGGCTCGCCGCGCTCGCCGCGGCGTCCGTCGTCCTCGGCGGTGCGGCTCCCGCAGGAGCCCAGACCGCCACCAGCACCACCCCATCCCACCCCGTGCTCATGGTCGTCACGCCGTACCCGGACGTCTCGACCCAGCCCGGATCCGACATCAAGCTCGACCTCAAGGCCTACGCGCCGCACACCGAACCGGTGACGCTGACGACCGACGGGGCACCCGCGGGATGGAGCCTCATCCTGCGCGGTGGAGGCTTCGTCGTCTCCGGCGTGACTGCCGACCCGGATGTCCCCGGCACGGCGCAGCTCGAGATCCAAGTGCCGCCCGACGCGAAGCCAGGTGGCTACACCCTTCACGTGAACGAGAACGACGGCGGCGCGGCGTCGTCACTGCCGATCAACGTGAACGTCGCGACGGTGGTCGCGGCGGGCATCGGCATCACCGCCGACTTCCCCTCGTTGAAGGGCGGTCCGACCGACACGTTCACCTACACACTCACGGTCACCAACAACACCCCGACCGCACAGGCGTTCAACTTCGCTCCGCAGGCGCCGGAGGGGTGGACGGTCACGGCCTCACCCGAGGCACAGGCTCGGGCCGCGACGCTCACGATCGACGGAGGCTCCGAGGCGAAGGTCGACGTCACCGCGACGCCTCCTGCGACGGTCGCAGCGGGCAAGTACCCGATCACCCTCAGCGTGACAGCCGCGAACGGCGCCACCGGTCAGATCCCGCTCGAGGCAGACGTCGCGGGGACGGCGAAGCTCGAGCTCGCCACGGCGAGCGGACGCGAGGACGCTTCCGGGCACAGCAACAAGGCGACGAAGGAGACGCTCGTCGTCACCAACTCCGGGACGGCTGACCTCGACAACGTCCAGCTCGTGTCCACGCCGCCGAAGGACTGGCAGATCACGTTCGACCCGACGAGCGTCACCGGCATCAAGCCGAACGGCTCCGAGCAGGTCGTCGCGACGATCACACCGGCGAAGAACTCGGTGGCGGGCGACTACCCCGTCGTGCTGAAGGCGACGTCGGGGAGCGAGTCCCAGGAAGTGGACCTGCGCTACCGCGTCAGCTCCTCGTCGTGGCTCGGCCTCTTCGGTGTCCTCATCATCGTGCTCGCGCTCGGCTCGCTCGCGTACGCGTTCCGACGCTTCGGGAGGCGGTGATGCCTGCCGTCGAAGCGGTCGGGCTCTGCAAGCGATATGGGGATGTCACTGCGGTCGACCGTCTGGATCTGTCGATCGACAAGGGTGAGATCTTCGGCTTGCTCGGACCGAACGGGGCGGGGAAGACGACGACGATCCTCATGCTGCTCGGGCTCACCGAACCGACCGCCGGGAAGGCGCGTGTGGACGGCCTCGACGCGACGCGAGCCCCCCTCGAGGTGAAGCGGCGCGTCGGGTACTTGCCGGACGACGTCGGCTTCTACTCGGACCTCACGGGTCGCGACAACCTCCGGTACACGGCCCAGCTGAACCGATTGCCGAAGGAGGTCGCCGAGGAGCGCATCGAGCACCTCCTCCACGACGTCGGTTTGACCGACGCCGCGGACCGGCGTGTGTCCGAATACTCGCGCGGCATGCGCCAGCGGCTCGGGCTCGCCGACGCGTTGGTGAAGCGGCCCTCGCTGCTGATCCTCGACGAACCGACGGTGAACATCGACCCGGAGGGCGTCCGCGAGATCCTCGAGCTCGTGCGTGGCCTCCGCGATCGAGAAGGCACGACAGTGCTGATCTCCTCGCACCTGCTCCACCAGGTCGAGCAGATCTGTGATCGGGTCGGCATCTTCGTGAAGGGCCGGCTCGCAGCGCTCGGCACCATCGACGAGCTCGTCGCTGACGTGCAGGGCGGCTACTCGATCGAGATCGACCTCGAAGGTGAGGGTGACCCCCGCGCGGTGCTCGAGGAAGTCGACGGCGTCACCGAGGTGGAGCAGACCCTGGGCGGATGGCTGGCGCGGTCGAACCGCGACGTGCGCGACGACGTGATCGACGCGTGCCGCGCCGCGGGCTTCTCCATCGCACGACTCGTCGGCGGCATCAGCGACCTCGACGCGGTGTACCACACGTATTTCGGAGGGGCGGATGGCTTCGGAGGCGCACATGGCGACGATCACAGCTGAGACCGCAGCGGCGACCGTCACCGAAGAGGAGCACGCGCCCGAGCTGACGGGTGGCTGGAAGATCGTCGCCCGCAAGGAGCTCGGCGATCACCTTCGCTCGTCCCGGTTCGTCATCCTGCTCGTGCTCATGGCACTCGCCGGGCTCGCTGCCGTGCATTCGGCGAGCGGTGGCATCCGAGACGCCGCGGTGGGCGCGGCCGACATCCCGTCGGTCTTCCTCTACATCTTCATCCTGTCGCCCGATCGCATCCCGTCGTTCGTCGAGCTGCTCGGCCTCATCGGGCCGTTGCTCGGCATCGTCTTCGCATTCGACGCGGTGAACGGCGAGCGCGCGCAGCGCACGCTGCCCCGGCTCGTCTCGCAGCCGATCCACCGAGACGACGACATCACCGGGAAGTTCGCCGCCGGCATCGGTGCCGTCTCGCTCGTGCTGGTGGCCGTGGTGGCGATGGTGTCCGGCTATGGGATGGTGCGGCTCGGGATCACCCCGGGGCTGAGCGATCTCGTACGCCTGGTCGGCTTCGTCGTTGTCGCGATCGCGTACATCAGCGTGTGGTTCGGCCTTGCGATGCTGCTGTCGATCGTGACGAGGCGCGCTGCGACGGCGGCGCTCGCCGCGGTCGCGGTGTGGCTCGTGTTCGCACTGTTCATGGGCTTGATCGCGGGGATCGTCGCAGACGCGGTCCGGCCCGTGCACGACGACACCGACATCAGCCAAGTGCTCGCGAACGCGCGGCTCGAGCTGAACACGCGTCGCCTCTCACCCGACGAGCTCTACCAAGAGACGACCGAGGCGCTGCTCGATCCCCTGAAGCAGTCGACGGGCATCCTCGTGCAGTCGCCCGACGACTCGGCTGTCCCCGCGCCGCTCGGGCTGCGGCAATCCCTCGACATCGCCTGGTGGCAGCTCGCAGCGATCGCGGGCATCGCAGTCGCGCTGTTCGCGGCTTCGTACGCGCTCTTCCTCCGGCAGGAGATCAGAGCGTGAGTCAGCCGGAGACCGCGCGGACGAACGCGACCCAGAGCGGATGGGGGTGCTCGGGCGACGATGTGCGCTGCGGCTGGTAGAGCGTGCCGACGAAGAAGGGGTGGTCCGCGCGCTCGACGGCGCGGACCTCCCCGGTGTCGTCGATCGCTGCCACGCGCATGCCGGCGCTGCTCGCGATGTGGGCGAAGTCCGGAGACAGCCCGTAGCTGCAATGGGTGCGCTCGACGCGGCGGGTCTCGCCGGGGTGGATGCCTGCGAGCAAGGTGTGCGGCTCGATCGAGATCTCGATGTGTGCATCGGTCAGTGAGCAGGCGAGAAGGCTGACGACCTCGACCCTCGGGGTGGCGTCGGCGCGGCCGTACTCCGCGTGGCTCGCGGCATCGATGCCGAGGAGGGTGCGCGCATGCTCGACCAGCATGTGTTGGAAGCCTCCTCAGGTGCCGACGAGCGGGATGCCGCGCTCACGCGCCGTCTGGATGGCCTGCTCGGCCGCAGCGGGATCGCGATACGGGCTGCCTGGGCCGATCACGACACCGTCGCCCAGGTCCTCGACGGCGTCGGTCCGCACGATCGTCACGGTGGTCGGCGCGCCCACGGCCGCGATCGCGTGCTCGAGCGCATCGATCGTGCATCGATGGGACTCGTCGCCGGCCGGGAGGTCCATGAGCACGGTGATCGAGCGACTCATGGAACGGCGACCGTAGCGATCAACCCGTCGTCGTCGCCGAGCAATTGAGCTGGGTGAGGATGCCCTCCCACGCGTCGCGGAAATTGGTGCGGGCCGTCTCGAGCTGCTGGCCCGCGGCTTGGAGCGTGTCCGCGTCCTTCACGGCGGCGAGGTCGCTCTTCAGCTGGTCGTACGCGTCCTCCAGGTCGGACTTCACCTGGTCGGACAGCTGGGACTTCGATCTCGAGATCGCCTGGATCTCCGACTGGATCTCGCTGATCTTGTCCTTGACCTGGCTCACCGACGTCGTCTTCAGATCGATGTCCTGGCCGGCGATGCCCTGCACGGTGTCGTTCAGCGCGCCGACGTCCGAGCAGAGCTGCGCGGCGTCCTGGGAGACAGAGCTGCCGCTGTCGTCACCACAAGCAGCGAACAAGAACGCGCCGAGAGCAAGCGCAACAGCAGGGAACGCGATGGTCCGCTTCATGCCGGCGAGCCTAGGAAGTCGCGGACCAGTCCGCGAGGTCAGTGATCCTCAGAATGATGACGTCCGCGATGCCGCCGTCGGCGTACTGGGTGTACTTGTGGCGAAGGGCCTCGGTGAGCTCGGCGCGGCCCGCGTCTCCTTCGACGTGCTGCAACGACGCACGCACCCACCAGAGCCTCGTCCAGTCGCCCGCGTCCCAACGCTCCACGAGCAGTGTGGCCCGAGGATCTGCTTCGAGGTTCCTGACCCTGCCGAGACGTTTCGAGCGCTTCGGCTTCACGGTGTCGATGGGGATGCCCACGAGATCGCCGACGACCGCGAAGCACACTGGGACGCTGTCGATGCCGCGGCTCGGGTGGATCGTGCTGAGCACCCCGTGGTCAGCACGTTCGAGCCGAGTGAGAGCGTCGCTCATGGCACCATCGTCGCGTGAGCGAGCGGACTGGCTGGGTCTCGATGCCCGACGGCCGTCGCTTGCACGCGCGCCTCTGGCGTCCCGACGTCGCCCAGCCCGTCGGTGCGGTGTTGAGCTACGAC
This sequence comes from Acidimicrobiales bacterium, assembly GCA_035497855.1. Classification (GTDB taxonomy): domain Bacteria; phylum Actinomycetota; class Acidimicrobiia; order Acidimicrobiales; family DATKAS01; genus DATKAS01. Next base: position 344 of record DATKAS010000383.1, on the reverse strand, counting down.
CCGTACCCGAACCAGTGGCTCACGCGTGCGGTCGACGGGCCACATGGGCGCGCGCTGGCGGACGCGGGGATCGCGTACGTGCGCGTGGCGATCGCGGGGAGCGGCGACTCCGACGGCGTCCTTCGTGACGAGTACCTCGCGTCCGAGCTGCAAGACGGTGCGGATGCCATCGCATGGGTCGCCGCGCAGCCCTGGTGCAACGGGCGGGTGGGTCTGCGAGGGCTCTCGTGGGGAGGGTTCAACGCGTTGCAGATCGCTGCCCTGCAGCCGCCCGCGCTCGCGGCTGTCGTCAGCGCGTGCGCGACCGACGACCGCTACGTCGACGACGTGCACTACATGGGCGG
>DATKAS010000382.1:0-2651 GCA_035497855.1 Acidimicrobiales bacterium | reverse complement strand
TTTCTGGGCGTAGATCTCGAGCGCGTCGTCGATCATCAGTTGCTCGAGTGCTTCGCGCCCGACGGTGTCTTCGATCTGCTCTTTCGTGAGCTCCATCGGGTAGTACATCTTCGCGGCCTCCATGAGGCCGGGGATGTCCCACTCCTCGGCGAACTCACCGTCGCAGTACTGGCTGACGAGGCGGCTCAACGCGTTCTGGATCGCGTCGGTTGCTTCTTCGCGCAGGTCTTCACCGTCGAGGATCTGTTGGCGGCGCTTGTAGATGACCTTGCGCTGCTCGTTCATCACCTCGTCGTACTTGAGGACGTCCTTGCGGATCTCGAAGTTGCGGTCCTCGACGGTGCGCTGCGCGCGCTCGATGGCCTTGGTGACCATCTTCGCCTCGAGCGGCATGTCGTCGGGGAACGCCTTCCCCATCACCCAGTTCATCGCGCCGGTGGCGAACAACCGCATCAGCTCGTCTTCGAGCGACAGGTAGAAGCGGCTCTCGCCCGGATCGCCCTGGCGGCCGGACCGGCCGCGCAGCTGGTTGTCGATGCGGCGGCTCTCGTGCCGTTCGGTGCCGAGCACGTAGAGGCCGCCGAGCTCGCGCACTTCGTCGCCGTGCGCGGTGCACTCGGCCTTGAGCTGCTCGACCAGCTCCTCGTACTTCTCGGGCGACTCCTCGACCGTCGTGCCGCTGGCCAGGAGCTCCTGTTGGGCGAGGCCCTCCGGGTTGCCGCCGAGGAGGATGTCGACGCCGCGACCGGCCATGTTGGTGGCGACGGTGACCGCGCCGAGCCGACCGGCCTGCGTGACGATGTGCGCCTCCCGCTCGTGCTGCTTGGCGTTGAGCACCTCGTGCTGGATGCCGCGCTTCTCGAGCAGGCGCGACAGCTGCTCCGACTTCTCCACCGAGATCGTGCCGACCAGCACCGGTTGGCCGACGCCGTTGCGCTCGGCGATGTCGTCGGCGACCGCCTCGAATTTGGCCGCCTCCGACTTGTAGATGAGGTCGGGCTCGTCGAGGCGCACCAGCGTCCGGTTGGTGGGGATCGACACCACCTCGAGGCCGTAGGTGTGGGCGAACTCGCCCGCCTCCGTGGAGGCGGTGCCGGTCATGCCGCTGAGCTTGTCGTACATGCGGAAGTAGTTCTGCAGGGTGATCGTCGCGAGGGTCTGGTTCTCCTCCTTGATCTTCACCCGCTCCTTGGCCTCGACCGCCTGGTGGAGACCTTCGCTCCAGCGCCGACCCTCGAGGATGCGGCCGGTGAACTCGTCGACGATCTTCACCTCGCCGCCCTGCACGACGTAGTCGACGTCGCGCTTGAAGAGCTCCTTGGCGCGCAACGCCGCCTGCAGTTGGTGCACGAAGTTCTGGTTGATGTTCTCGTAGAGGTTGTCGACGCCGAGCGACTTCTCCACCGCCGCGATGCCGACCTCGGTGGGGACGACGGTGCGCTTGGCCTCGTCGACCTCGTAGTCGTGATCGCGCTTGAGGCTCTTGACGACCGCCGCGAACTGCACGTAGAGCTCCTGCGCGTCGTCGGCGCGTCCAGAGATGATGAGCGGCGTGCGAGCCTCGTCGATGAGGATCGAGTCGACCTCGTCGACGATCGCGAACGCGTGGCTGCGCTGCACCTGGTCGTCGCGCGCGACGGCCATGTTGTCGCGGAGGTAGTCGAAGCCGAACTCGTTGTTGGTGCCGTAGGTGATGCCGGCCGCGTACGCCGCCTTCTTGGCCGCGAAGTCGTCGATCTCGGGGATGACGGTGCCGACCTCGAGCCCGAGGAATCGGTAGATCTGACCCATCCACTCGGCGTCGCGCTTGGCGAGGTAGTCGTTGACGGTGACGAGGTGCACGCCGCCACCGGTGAGCGCGTTGAGGTACGCGGGGAGCGTAGCGACGAGGGTCTTGCCCTCGCCGGTCTTCATCTCCGCGACCCAGCCGAAGTGGAGCGCGGCGCCACCCATGATCTGCACGTCGAAGTGACGTTGGCCGAGGCTGCGCCGGCCCGCCTCGCGAACCGCCGCGAACGCCTCCGGGAGGAGGTCGTCGAGGTGCTCCTGCTTCTTGTCGGGGTCGTCGATCTGGTCGAGCTGCTCACGCCACTCGGCGGTGAGCGCGCGCAAGTCGTCGTCGGAGCGGGCCTCCATCTCGGCCTCGTGCGAGCCGACGACGGGGGCGATCGTCTCCAGCGACTTGAGCTTGCGGCCCTCGCCGGCGTGCAGGAGCTTGTTGAAGAGTCCCATCGAGGCCGCCAGTCTACCGGCGTGATCCCCGGTTCCCGACGGCGCCGACGCTCCTCGCGCGCTGCGTGCTTGGCAAGATCTCAGGCGTGACCGTCACCCCGGAGCTCGACGCCGACGAGGAACGGCCCGACGCGACCGAGATCGAGCCACCCGAGGGCGTCCCACCGACCGGATGGCACGACCCGGTGCGGTGGGTGCTCGGGGCGATGGTCGTCGGCTGGAGTGGCGTGTTCATCGTGCTCGGCTGGATCCGGCAGGCGCGCTTCGCCACCTTCTCGTTCGACCTCGGCATCTACGACCAGGCGGTGTGGCTGCTGTCGCGGTTCCACGACCCGTTCGTCACCGTGCGCGGGCTCGAGTTCTTCGGCCATCACGTCAACCCGATCCTGTTGCTGTTCGTGCCCTTCTACTGGCTGGGC
>DATKAS010000381.1:0-14561 GCA_035497855.1 Acidimicrobiales bacterium | reverse complement strand
AGCGACGAGCAGGTCGTCGAGGTACCGCCGACGCATCGCCGGGCTCCCCTTCACGAGCTCGAGGTCATCGGGGGCGAAGACGGTGACTCGCAGCGCGCCGAGCAGATCGCGCGATCGCGTCAGCCGCTGCCGGTTGACGAGGACACGTGACTTCCCCGGGCCGAGCTCGGCCTCGATCAACAGCTCGCGTCCCTCGCGCTCGACTTCTGCCCGCACGACTGCGCTCGTGGCGCCGCTGCGCACGAGCGCCTCGGTTGGCGCGCCACGAAAGCTGTCGAGCTGCGCGAGGTAGCCGATCGCCTCGAGGAGGTTCGTCTTTCCCTGGCCGTTGTCACCGACGATCGCGGTCAGCCCGGGCGCCGGTTCGAACGCGGCCTCGGCGAAGTTACGGAAGTCGGTGAGCCACAGCCGGCGCACCAGCACTCATGACACCCGCACAGGCATGAGCAGGTACGTGAAGTCACCCGACTCGGGGGAGCGGACCACAGCGGGCTTCAGCGCATCGAGGGTCTCGAGCACGACCGTGTCGCTGTCGACGGCCTCGACACCATCGCTGAGGTACCCCGGGTTGAAGGCCACGGTCATGTCCGCGCCCTCGTACTTCACGTCCTCGAGGTCTTCCTCGGCTTGGCCCAGGTTCTGGTTGATCGCCTCGAGCACGACACCGTCCGCGCCCATCTTCACGCGGATGTTGTTCGACTCGGCGGCGAGCAGGCGCACGCGCCGGATCGCCGCGAGCAGGGGCTCCTTCCCGATCGTCAAGCGGTTCGGGTACTTCTCGGGGATCAGCTGGCGGTAGTTCGGGTACTCGCCCTCGATGAGGCTGGTCGTGAGGCGCACGTTGCCGACGTCGAACGTCGCGTCTCGCTCCCCCAGCCGCAGGGTGACCTCGCTCGCTCCGCCGAGCACTCGCTTGAGCTCGTTCAACGCACGTGACGGCACGAGCACCCTCTGGCCCTCGGCGAGCACGTTCTGGCTGTCGAGATCCCGCACGGCGAGCCGGTAGCTGTCGGTCGCCACGAGCCGCAGCCCTCCGCCTTCTGCGGTCATCAGCACGCCGGTGAGGATCTGGCGGGCCTCGTCGGTGCTCGCCGCCCGCACGACCTGATCGAGGGCCTTCTCGAAGCCCTTGGCATCGAGCACCACCGCGTGCTCGGACGGCTCGACCACCCGCGGGAACTCGTCCGCGCTCACCGTGCGCACGCTGAAGCGCGAGCGCCCCGACGAGATGCGCACCTCCTCGCCGACCTGCTCGATGTCGACCGCTCCGGGTTCGAGCGCGCGAACGATGTCGTGGGTGAACCGCGCCGGCACGACCGTCACTCCGTCGCTCGTCCCGGCGACTTCTTTCGTGACCCGCATCGTCAGCTCGCGATCGGTCGCGGTCAGCTCGAGGTGGCTCCCGACGAGCTCGATCCGCACACCCGAGGCAAGCCCGGGCAGCGTCGCTCCCCGTCCGACCGCTGCGCGCGCTGCGGTGCCCAGAGCCTCCGCCAGCTCTTCCCGCTCACAGCGAAACTTCACGACTGCACTTCCCCTTCATGTTCGAAATTGAGATAGCAACGGCAATAGAGGCTGGGGATTGTGGATCGATGAGTGTCGGTGCAGGTCAGCGCCCATCGTGTTGTCCCGACGCCGTCCCCAGGCTCTCACAGGCCGGCGCACCGCTGAGGGACCCCTCGTGGAAAACCGATGTCGTTTCCACCGTTCGCACCAGGTCACCCACAGCTCGTTCCACATTCACGCGCCGCTTTGGATGCGCTGCCGCAGCTCGGTGACCTGGTCGTAGATCTGCTGGCGTTCCTTCATCAGGGCGGTGATCTTCTCGACCGCGTGGATCACGGTGGTGTGGTCACGACCGCCGAACTCGCGTGCGATGGCCGGATAGCTGAGGTCGGTCAGCTCACGCATCACGAACATGCCGATCTGGCGGGCCGTGACGAGGGGCTTGCGCCGGCTCTTTCCCCGCAGGTCGTCGATCGTGAACCCGAACATGGTCGCGGTCTTGTCGAGGATCAGCGCCGGCGTGATCTCGCGGGGCTGATGGCTGCTCAGGATGTCGCCGAGCACCTTCTCGGCTGCCGACGTGTTGAGCGGGGCGTGGGTGAGGCTGGCCCAGGCGAGGACGCGGGTGAGGGCACCTTCGAGCTCGCGGATGTTGTCGGTGATGGACGTCGCGATGAACTCCATCACGTCGTCGGGCACCGTCATCGTCTCCTTCTCGGCCTTCTTGTGGAGGATCGCGAGGCGGGTCTCGAGGTCGGGCGGCTGGATGTCAGTGGTCAGGCCCCACTTGAACCGGCTTCGCAGCCGGTCTTCGAGGGTCGGGATGGCGTCGGGCTGGCGGTCGGACGAGATCACGATCTGCTTGTTCGCCCCGTGGAGCGAGTTGAACGTGTGGAAGAACTCCTCCTGGAGCCCCTCCTTGCCCTCCATGAACTGGATGTCGTCGATCATGAGGACGTCGATCTCGCGGTACCGACGCTTGAACGCGGCTCCGGTGTTCGTACGGATCGCGTCGACGAACTCGTTCAGGAAGACTTCGGTCGAGACGTATCGGACCTGGTAGTGGGCGTAGTTCTGCTTGACGTAGTTGCCGATGGCGTGGAGCAGGTGCGTCTTGCCGAGCCCCGCTGCCCCGTAGATGAACAGGGGGTTGTACGACCGCGCCGGTGTCTCCGCGACCGACAGCGCGGCTGCGTGCGCGAACCGGTTGGACGTGCCGGTGACGAATGCCTCGAACGTGTACCGAGGGTTCAGATCGGCGGCCGAGCGGGTCGGCATCGGCTCGAGCGCGAGCACGGGCGGCGGCTCGGACTGGTCGCTGGGCATCAGGCTCTCGAGCAGATCGCGCGGCGCGTCGTCGACGCTGGCGTCTCCCGAGTCGGGCATCACCTCGATGAACAGCTCGACGCCGGGGAACCCGACCTCGGAGAGCGCGTCGCGGACCATCGCTTCATAGCGACCTTGCACGCGCTCTTTCACGAGCGTGCTCGGCACGGCGACGACGAGCAGGCCGCCATCGAGGTTGACCGGCCGCGCGTCCGAGAACGTCGAGTGCCAGACCGCCTCCGAGACCTGCGCCCGCAAGACTTGGGCCGCGGCGTTCCACAGGTGCTGTGCGTCACTCACCTGGGTGCTTGCCTCCTGATCGACGGGTACGTCCACAACCCCGTCCACACCTGTGGATAAACATGACCACACGCCGTGGTGTGCTGTCCGCCCTGATGTGTCGTGATGCCCACTGGGGCCATGTGGTCGACTGCCGCTCCCCCTCGAGACGGAACGCGGACGCTACCACCGGCCCTCGTCGAGCGCGCAAGGCCCAAATGAGCTTTCGTCCACAGGGCTCTTTGACGTTGGGGGCGGACGCCTCTACCCTGAGAGCCAGCGAGAAGCCCCTTTTTGCGCGCCCGAACGGCTCTGAACAGCTTGGGAGGGCTCAGGAGTGTACCGAAGGTCATCTGGCGCATCGAGGTGCATCGATCGAGCACGTGAGACGCGAGCAGGGCTCGGCTGTCTCCGGTCGAGGAGGAAGTGAGTGAAGCGCACGTACCAGCCGAACACCCGGAAGCGGGCCAAGCGCCATGGCTTTCGGCACCGCATGTCGACGCGGGCGGGTCGAGCGGTGCTCGCGGCGCGGCGCCGCAAGGGCCGACTCCGTCTGTCCGCCTGACCCATCTCCGTGGCCGTTCGTCCCATGCCGCAGTTCGGCGACGAGGGCGACGTGTGCGGCGAGGACCACTGAGCGTGACGTTCCTCGCTGACTCGTCGCCCGGCTCGGGCCGCCCGTCCACCGCCGCTGTCGCGTGGGCGGTGCCCCGGCGCGTCGGCACCGCCGTCGTCCGCAACCGGACCCGGCGCCGGCTGCGGTCGATCCTCCTCGACGCCCATCGCACGCAGCCGCTCCCCCAGGGCAGCTACGTGTTCCACGTGGCACCAGGGGCCGCCTCGCTGTCCTTCGCCTCGCTGTCCGCAGCGATGTCCGAGCTCCTTGCAGCGCTTCGTGCGGCGGTGGCGGCATGAGCCCCGCGACCCGAGCACTGCGTCGCTCGGTGCTGGTGTACCAAACCCTGCGCGCGGGCCGGCCGTCGCCGTGCCGGTTCGTGCCCAGCTGCTCGACCTATGCACTCGAAGCCCTCGAGGTGCACGGCGCCGTTCGCGGCAGCGCACTCGCAGTGCGTCGCGTGTGCCGTTGCCACCCGTGGGGTGGGCACGGATTCGATCCCGTGCCCGAAAGGAAGGCCGTCTAAGTGTTCGACGCCATCGCCACCGTCCTGGCCTGGTTCTACAGCCTCATCCCGAACTACGCGATCGCCATCGCGCTCCTCACCCTCACGGTGATGTTGCTGCTGACCCCCCTGACCCTCAAGGGCACGAAGTCGATGCTGCAGATGCAGCGGCTCCAGCCCGAGATGAAGAAGATCCAGCAGCAATACAAGGGCGACCGCCAGAAGCTCAACGAAGAGCTGATGAAGTTCTACCAGGAGCACAAGATCAACCCGCTCGGCGGGTGCTTGCCGCTCCTGATCCAGATGCCGGTCTTCATCGTGCTGTACCGCGTGCTGCGCGGCCTCACCCGGACCTGCACGGCATCGCTCCTGAGCAAGGGCGAGTGCACGAAGGTCGGCAACTTCGCCCCGAAGTACATCGATCACTCGACCGACCTGTGGAAGGCCCTCACCGCGACCGACCAGATGCTGGCGTTCGGGATGAACCTCGCCCAGAGCGCCGCTCGCCAGATGAGCGAGTCGTGGGTCGGGGCACTCCCCTACTTGCTCCTGATCGCAGGTGTGACGGCCTCGAGCTACATCCAGCAGCTCCAGATCTCGGCCCGCAACAAGAACGGCACGGCGATCAACCCGCAGCAGGCGATGCTGCTCAAGGTGATGCCGGCGTTCTTCGCTCTCATCTCCCTCACGCTTCCTGCGGGTGTCGTCATCTACTTCCTGGTGTCAAATATGTACCGCATCGGGCAGCAGGCGTACATCACGCGGGCCTTCTACCGAGAGGACGCGAAGCACGCGGCCGAGGCCAAGTCGAGCTCGGGGTCGTCCCCGTCGGCCAAGCCCAAGCCGGAGCCGAAGGGCGGGTCGCCCAAGGCCGTCGAGCCGGCGAAGGACGCAGGGAAGGACGCAACGAAGGACGCGGCGCCCTCTGACGGCAAGGCCCAGACCGGGAAGGCGCCACCATCGAAATCGAGCGGCAACGGATCGACGCCGTCGGCGCGTCCGAAACCGAAGTCGGGTGGTGCGACCGCGCGGCCGGCGCCGCGCCCGGTGAGCGGCACCTCGGGGGGATCCGGAGGCTCGTCGGGCGGCACTTCTGCCGGCGGCACCGTCCCGCCCGGCAAGAAGAAGAAGCGCTGACGCCGTGCAGTGGGTCGAGACCACCGGTCGGACGGTGGAGGAGGCGTTGGACGCGGCGCTGGACCGTTTGGGGGTGGGCGAGGACGATGCCGAGTGGCTGGTGCTCGAGGAGCCCCGCCCGGGGTTGTTCGGTCGACTTCGTGGGGAGGCTCGACTGCGGGTGCGGGTGCGTCCGACCACGCCTCGACCAAAGGTCGACCGTCGGGATCGCCGGCGGCGGTCCGGTGCCCGAGACGACAAGGCGAGTGCCGACGGCAGCGAGAACGGGTCGACCGCAAGCGAGGCGGAGGCCGCGGCGACCGGCAACGGGCAGAAGCGAGAGAAGCGTGCGCCCATACCGAAGCGGCCGTCCCGAGAGGACCGCCCGAGAGAGGAGCGTCCCGTGAACGACCCTGCGCAGCTCGCCCGCGAGCGAGAGATCGCGACCGAGTTCGTCGACGGCCTCGTCGCGGCGTTCGGTCTCGATGGTGAGGTCTCGACGGAGATGGACGACGACGAGATCGAGGTCGCGGTGGCGGGGGATGATCTCGGCCTGCTGATCGGGCCCCGCGGCCAGACGCTCGCTGCGGTCCAAGAGCTGACCCGGACCGTGGTCCATCGGGCGATGCCTGAGCGCTCGGGGTGGCTTCGCGTCGACGTGTCGGGCTACCGCCAGCGGCGCAAGGAGGCGCTCGAGCGCTTCACCGTGCAGGTCGCCCAGGAGGTCGTGAGCAGCGGCGAACGCCGGGTGCTCGAGCCGATGGGCGCGGCGGACCGCAAGATCGTGCACGACGCTGCCCAGCAGGTGGACGGCGTGACCACGTTGTCGGAGGGGGAAGAGCCCCACCGGCGCGTCGTCATCGCCCCCGCCGCGGCGGATTGAGCCAGGCAGCGACCACGGCGTCGGCGCTCACCGCGCTGCTCGAGGAGGCCCGCGCGCGCGGGTTCCTCGGACCGGGGCCGGTCCAGGCGCACATCGATCTGGCCCTCGAAGGGCTGTCGCTCGTCGCGCCCGGGATGGCCGCGGCGGATCTCGGCAGCGGCGGCGGTGCGCTCGGCCTGCCGCTGGCTGTGTTCGGTCCGCCGGTCGCGTGGGCGTTCATCGAGGCGAGCGCAACCCGCGCCGACTTCCTTCGCCGGGCGATCGGGCGCCTCGACCTCGACCAGGGGACGAGGGTGCTGGCCCGCCCCGCGGAGGATGTCGGGCGGTTGCCGGAGGAACGCGGCACGTTCGATCTGGTCGTCGCCCGCTCGTTCGGGAGTCCTGCCACCACGGCCGAATGCGCAGCACCCCTGCTCCGCGTCGGCGGCATCCTCGCCGTGACCGAGCCGCCCGACAGCGCGGCCGCCGGCCCCGGCTCTCGGTGGCCGTCCGCCGGCCTCGACGCCTTGGGCCTCGCGGTCAGGGCTCGAGTCGGGTCGTTCCAAACCTTCGAGCAAGTGTCGAGCTGTCCCTCGTCGTTTCCCCGCCGGGTGGGTGTGCCCCGCCGGCGGCCACTGTTCTGACTGGGCAGGCTGCGTGCCGAAAGGAGCGTTTCACGTGGAACCATGCTTGACGCTGCGGCCGATCGTGGAGAGGATGCAGCAGCGATGAGTGACGAGTCGGATCTCCCGGCGGACAACGACGCGTCCTCTCCCTCGGTGTCGTCCTCCGCGTCGGCCGTGTCGGGAGATCGCCCAGGCCGGCCACTCCCACGGGTCCTCGCTGTGGCGAATCAGAAGGGAGGGGTCGGCAAGACGACGACCGCCGTCAACCTCGGGGCGTGCCTCGCCACCCTCGGCTACCGCACCCTCGTCGTCGACCTCGACCCGCAGGGCAACGCGTCGACCGGCCTGGGCGTGAACCCACGCGAGCTCGAGAGCTCGATGTACGAGGTCATCATGCAGGACCTGCCCCTCGACCAGTGCGTCGAGCCGACCTCGGTGCGTCACCTGTTCGTGGCGCCGGCAAGCCTCGATCTCGCGGGCGCGGAGATCGAGCTGGTCCCCGCGTTCAGCCGTGAGCTGAAGCTCCGGCGAGCGCTCGAGCCCGTGCTCCCCGACTACGACTTCGTGCTCATCGACTGCCCCCCGTCGCTCGGGCTGCTGACCGTGAACGGGCTCGCTGCCGCGGGCGAGGTCATCGTCCCGATCCAGTGCGAGTATTACGCACTCGAGGGTCTGGGCCAGCTCCTCCGCAACGTCGAGCTCGTGCGCAAGAGCCTCAACCCCACCCTCGAGCTGTCCTCGATCATCCTTGTGATGTACGACGCTCGGACCAAGCTGGCGGATCAGGTCGTGCAGGAGGTGCGCGCGCACTTCGGCGATCGTGTGTGCCGCACGATCGTGCCGCGGACCGTCCGCCTCTCCGAAGCGCCGTCGTTCGGCCAGCCGATCATCTCGTTCGACCCGACGTCTCGCGGGGCGATCGCCTACCGCGAGCTCGCGAAGGAGGTGAGTGGTGGCGCGCCGCAGCGGGCTGGGTAAGGGGCTCGGGTCGCTCATCCCGACGGCCGCAGGCGGAGAGAGCGCGGGCGAGTCCGACGGCACCTACCGCGAGATCCCCATCGTCGAGATCACGCCAAACCGCCATCAGCCTCGGGCCCGCTTCGACGAGGAATCGCTCGTCACCCTCACCGCGTCGGTGCGGGAGGTCGGTGTCATCCAGCCGGTGCTCGTCCGCCCGACCGGTGACGGCGCGTTCGAGCTCATCGCGGGGGAGCGGCGCTGGCGCGCTGCGAAGCGAGCCGGCCTGACGACCATCCCCGCGCTCGTGCGCGACACCGACGAGCTCGGCGCCGTCGAGCAAGCGCTGATCGAGAACCTCCATCGGGAGGACCTGAACCCGCTCGAGGAAGCCGGCGCGTATCAACAGCTGATCGAGGACTTCGGGCTGACCCACGACGAGCTCGCGACGCGGGTGGGCCGCAGCCGTGTGGCGATCACGAACACCCTTCGCCTCTTCCAGCTGCCCCCGAGCATCCAGCGGCTCGTCGGCGAGGGCCGGCTCTCCGCCGGGCACGCCCGCGCACTGCTCGGCACCCCGGACCGGGCCTACCAGGAAGCCCTCGCCAAGCGAATTCTGAGCGAGGGCCTGTCGGTGCGAGCGGTCGAGGAAGCGGTGCGCGCTCGCCAGGGCCTCGGCGATCCCGGTACGTCGCCGCCCGCGAAGCCTCGACTTCGCCCGCCCGGGTTGCTCGAGCTCGAAGAGCTTCTGTCGGAACGACTCGACACACGGGTCAAGGTCGACATGGGCGCCCGCCGCGGGAAGGTGGTCATCGAGTTCGCATCGTTGGAGGATCTCGAGCGGATCTACCGGCTCATGACGACGGGTCCGCGGCAGGATCATGAGGCGTCCAACCCTCAATCTGTGGGCGAGGCTTAGTATCCACAAGGTTGGTCACAGGCTGTGTGGAACGGCGCGACTCCCATGAAAGGCCATGAGACGCGTTGAAGCGCCGGAACGTCAGCTGCCGGTCGTCGGCTGCTGGCACCACCGGGTGATCGCCCTGCTGACCGCGAGGGCGAGCTCGGGGAGCAGGGGGATCGCGTCGCCCGGCGGCCCGATCGCATACCGCACCGCGGGCATCCGCGTCTCTCGCAGCACGGCGAGTCGCATCCCGACGGACGCTCCGAGTGGTTGACCGAGCACGGGTGGCACCAACTCGTCCAGGATCTTGGCCAGGCGCTTGCCACCGGCCGACTCGAAGCCGGTGGCCGCGTAGTAGGCGCCGTGGCAGCGTTCGTCGTCGAGCGCGAGGTCGAGGTACAGCTCGGCGTCGGCTGCGTTGGCAGCGGCCGCCAGCGCAGAGCCGTCGGGATGCTGCAGCACGATCACGTCGGCGCCCGCGAGGGCCAACGCGCGGTGCACGCCGCGCACGAGCACCTCGAGGCCACCTGGCTCGCCGATCGCGAGCTTGCGGCCCGACAAGGTCGTGGGAGCGTGACGGAGCGCCTCGCGCTCGCGCACCTCGGACACGCCTTGGGTGCTGCTCGTCCGTCCCGTCAGCCGGTCGAGCAATGCGACCGACTCGTGGCCCGCGATGCCGTCGGCCGGTAGGCCGGCGTTGGCCTGGAACTCGGTGAGCGCGCGTGCCGTCGTCGGCCCGAAGATGCCGTCGACGCGGCCCGCGTCGAAGCCGAGCAAGCCGAGGCGCCGTTGCAGCTCGGCGATGTCGTCACCGCGTTGCATCGGCCGGCGGAGGTAGAGCAGCCGGTCGCCGAGCTCGTAGCCGGCCTCCACGATGGCAGTCCACGTGTGGTGATCGCAGACGCCGTTGCCGTCGAGCCCGCGGGCCACCTGGAACGCACGCACAGCGGTCTCGGTCGCGGCGCCGAAGCGGCCGTGCTCGACGCGACCCGGGTCGAACCCGGCGGTTGCGAGTCGGCGTTGAAGGTCGCGCACTGCCTCGCCGGTTGCGCCGAGGCGGAGCGGCAGGCTGTCTACAGAAATTCCCCGAGCTCCTGCAGGAGCTGGCCCTTGCCCTTTGCGCCGACGAGGCGCTTCTTCGCCTGGCCGTCCTTGAACACGATCAGCGTGGGGATGCTCATGACGTCGTATCGCCGTGTGACGTCGGGGTTGTCGTCGACGTTCAACTTCACGACCTTCAACTTTTCCTTGTGCTCGCTGGCGATCTCCTCGAGGATCGGCGAGATCATCTTGCAAGGCCCACACCACTCTGCCCAGAAGTCCACGATCACGGCTTCGGACGAGCTCTGCACGGTCTCGTCGAAGGTGGCGTCGGACAAGGAGGTGATCTCAGCGGACATCGCAATCCTCTCGGGGACGGTCGGAGCGGCGGGGGGATGCTCCGGATAGTGAACCATGCCGGTGGTCACAACATTCCGGATCGCTGACCTGGGATGTCAGGCGTGCCGAGCCTCGAGCCAGCGCTCGGCGTCGATGGCCGCCATGCAACCCGAGCCCGCTGCCGTGATCGCTTGCCGGTAGATGTGGTCCTGCACGTCGCCGCATGCGAACACCCCGGGGACGTTCGTCTTCGAGCCGTCATGCGTGATCAAGTACCCGGCTTCGTCCATGTCCAGCTGCCCCGCGAACAGCGAGGTGTTGGGTGTGTGACCGATAGCGACGAAGAGCCCGCTCAGGGGCAGGGTGGAGGTGGCAGACGTCTTCACGTTGCGGACGTCGACACCCTCGAGCTTGTTGTCGCCGACGAGGTCGGTGACGACGGTGTCCCAGAGGAACTCGATCTTCTCGTTCGCCCGAGCGCGGTCTTGCATGATCTTCGACGCGCGCAGCGAGTCACGGCGATGGATGATCGTGACCTTGCTCGCGAACTTCGTCAGGAAGAGTGCTTCTTCCATCGCGGAGTCGCCACCGCCGACGACGCCGATGTCGTGGCCCCTGAAGAAGAAGCCGTCGCACGTCGCGCACGTCGAAAGGCCGTGCCCGATGAGGCGCTGCTCGGCGTCGAGACCGAGCATGATCGACTGCGCGCCGGTGGCGACGATCACCGACTCGGCGCGGTGCTCTTGGTCGCCGACCCACACGCCGTACGGGGAGGACGAGAGGTCGACGCGCGTCACCTTCGCGGTGATGAGCTCTGCTCCGAACCGACTTGCTTGATCACGGAACTGCATCATGAGCTCAGGGCCCATGATCCCCGCGGGGAACCCGGGGAAGTTCTCCACCTCGGTCGTGAGCATGAGCTGCCCGCCGGGCTGATCGGTCGTCGACGAGGGCTCTCCTTCGATGACGAGTGGCGCGAGGTTCGCCCGCGCGGCGTAGATCGCCGCGGTGAGGCCGGCAGGACCGGAGCCGATGATGATGACGCGCCGCGGGTCCGGCATGGGTCAGACCGGGGAGAGCGTGGTGGGAGCGGGAGCCGGCTGGATGCTGGCGCGGCCACGCTGGGTCCACAAGATGAGGCCGGCGAGGAGGAACACGCTCCCGACGAGCACGTACGCGGCCCACACATCTCCGGGGAGGTAGTTGTCCACCAGCCTGATGAAGCAGATCGTGAACAGCACGAACGCAACGAGCAGCAGGCTGCCGCCGACGATCGCGTAGACGACCGCGCGGGCTGCGGTGAGGGCGGGAACGGTCGTCTTGTCACGGACCGTCGTGACGAGCTGCTCGATGCTCGTCGCGGCTTGCGCGGGCCAGTCGCCCTCGAGGATCGGGATCGGGATGTGACCATCCGGCTCGGGCATGGCGCGGAGCGTATCGGAGGATCGTGTCAATCGATCCGGTCGAGCACCTCGCACGTCGGGTCACCCACGACGACGATGTGTGACGACGGGCTCGTCGTGTCGGCGAACACGAGCGCCCGCGCGGCCTGCCCTTGCCACTGGATCGGGATGCTCTCGGTCAGGCTGCCGAGATCGGTCACGCCTCGGCGCGCGGTCGCTTCACAGGAGTCGGTGACCGGACCTGTGGCCTTGGTCGCGGACGACAAACCTGCGATCGCCGAGCGGAGGCCGTTCGCGTCGACGAACTCCCCGAGCGAGGGCGCGGCAGCAGCGGGTGCTTCAGGCGACGCGGGGGTGGCAGCGGCGCCGCTCGCGACGCCTTGATCGGTGGCCGCGCCCGCGCCGCCCACGACCAGGTTGCGGCCGGCGAGCGTCGACGTCGGCGATGCCTCGCTGCCCGCCGCGGTTGCAGTGTCGGAGGTGCTGGCGTCGTCGTGTCGGAGCGCGGCGACTGCACCGATCGCGACGATCAGTGCGGCGGCCGCGCCGACGAGGGCGGGCACGAAGCGCGACCGCCGAGCCGGCGCGCGCATCGGTGTGCTCACCGACGCGTCGTCGAACGCGGCGAGCGCCGCGGCGATCGCGCGCTCGCGCGCGAGCTCGTCGACGGGCACCGGGGCAGCGACGGCTTCCGCGACGGTGCGAAGCTCGTCGACGCGCGCAGCGACGGTCGCGGCGACGTCGCTCGGACGGATCTCTCCGTCGAGCAACGCGCTCGCCATCTCATCGGGAGGCAACGACTGATCGCTCATCGCTACCCCGTAGGACGATGGGTCGGGGGATCGGGGTTCCCGGCGAGCATCGCCGCGGCCGCGGCGCGGCCTCGAGCGATGCGCGACCGGACCGTTCCGGGTGGGATGTCGAGCACCTGGCCGATCTCGGCGTAGTCGAGCTGGCACACGTCGCGGAGCACCACTGCTGCACGGAAGTCGGGCGGGAGCTTCGCGAGAACCGCGTCGATGTCGAGCCGATCGCCGACGCGATCGTCGAGCAACGGCACGTCATCCAACGGGTCCGCGGTGACGGGCTGGTGCGCGTCGCCGAGCCCCGGCACCGGCCGACGACGCTGCCGCCGGAGCTCGTCGAGGCAGACGTTCGTCGCCACGCGGTACGCCCACGTGGAGAACTGGGAGCGTCCGTCGAAGCGAGGGAGGCCGCGCACGAGTGCGATGAGTGCCTCTTGCGCGGCGTCCGCGCCGTCCGCCTCCGACCCGGTGACACGTCGGCAGAGCGCGAGGATGCGGTCGTAGTGCCGGCGCAAGAGTGCTTCCATCGCGTCGCGATCGCCGGATTGCGCGGCGGTCACGAGAGCGCGGTCGTCGGCGGCTGTCGTGATCCGCGGACTGTAGCCAGCGTCGGTGGGAAGGCTTCGGTCCACGGGCAGCGTGCGGAGCTGGTCAGACCGCGGGTGCAGGCGTCGAGGGATGCCGCGGCCGAGTCTTGCGGCGCTGCAGCTGCCGCGCGCTGCGGACGTGGTGAATCCACCACCCCGCGAGGAACAGCACCGCCCCGATCGAGAGGATGATCCCGACGCCCGACACCGCGGTCGATCGCACGGTGAGGCGCTGGGTTGCGATGGGGAGCGTGCCGTCCGGCGATGTCACCTGCACGTCGAGGGGGAAGGTGCCCGACGCCCTCGCACGCACCTTGAACGTCACCGTCGTGTTGACGTCGTCGAGGGTGACGACTTGCGCGGGTCCGTCGGGGAAGTCGAGCTTCGGGCTCGTGACCAGCACGCGCACTCGGAGTGGTGTCGGCGAGGTGCTGCGAATCGTGAGCGGCACCTGAGCGTCTCGCGATGTCAACGTGACGGACTGGCGCGCCGGCGCGCGCAGAAACGAGGTGCGCTGGCTGATCTCGGCATCGACCGCGTCGAGGTACGCAGTGCGACGATCGTCGGAGAGGCCCTGCGCGCTCGCCACCAGAAGGCGTTGCTCAGCGGACGAGAGCAACGGATCGTCTGCGTCGATCATCGTCGAGAAGCCCGTGAGCCGTTGCCGCGTGCGCAACAGCGCGGGCCCGTAGCTCCCGAGCGACGCGGTGGAGGGATCGGCAAGTGACCGCACGAGTGGATGCCCCGCATCGTCGACGGCTCGCGGCACCGTACGGAAGTAGTCGTCGATGGTGACTGGCGTGAGGAGGGGTGACGCTGCCAGCCCAGAGAGGAAGGTGTCGAGGAACGGTCCCGAGGGCTTCCAGTCGGGAGGTGGCGCGACCACGGTGCCGCGCTGCACGCTCGGGCTGTCGAAGTAGAGCTGTGAGAGGTCGGCGAGGAGGTGCGTCGCTGCGAGCACCTGGTCACCTGGCTCGTCGAAGTGCCGCACGAGCCCGCCGTCGATGAACGTCGTGCTCTGCATCGTGACCGAGCCGGTCTGCAGCAGCGCGGGGCGGGTCAACGTGAACGGGAGGTCCGTCGGCGTCAGGAGGTCCTCGGGCAGCACCACTTGATCGACGCCCGCATCGCGCAATCCCTCGAGGCCGCGTGCGTCGAGCGCCGACCCCGCGATCCACGTGCGGCCGTCGGGACGCGCGGGGGAGAGCGAATTCGCGAGCGCGTCGTTGCCGCTACGAAGCTGCGTCGTCAGCTCACTCTGCAGCCCGTCGCTCAGCAGCGCAGTCGGGTCGACGTCGACGTAGGGACCCGCGATCACCTCGCGGTTGCCGATCGCAGTCCTCAACATGTCGACGAGGTGGTGCTCCTGCGTCGACGTGCTCGTCGCGAGCGCGTTGATCGCTTCGGGCGAGGGGACGATCGTGAGCGGGATCGTCGGATGTGCGGCCAGCGCGGTGATGAAGGTCGTGAGCGCCGACACGTCGTCGTCGAGCATCTGGCTCGAGCCGTCAGGGGCGAGTGACGGCGCAGCCTTCAGTGGCATCAACGTCGACACCGCGAGAGGGAGCGCTCCCGTCTCGGTGGTCGTGCGCACGAGGTGAGTCGTGAACCCGTCGATCTCGTCGCCGTCCTCGTTGCGAAGCTCGAGACGCACTGGGTACACGCCGTCGACGCGGAGGCGAGTGCGC
>DATKAS010000380.1:0-5401 GCA_035497855.1 Acidimicrobiales bacterium | reverse complement strand
CTGCTCCTCGCCCTCGGCCGGCCGCTCGACGCGAGCAAGCGCCTCGCGGCAGCGCGGCGCAAGCTGCTCGTCGGACAGAGCGATCCCGCCGAGCTCGCATCGTGTGAGCAACAGCTCGCTGCCGTGCTTCGCATCCTCGGGCGTGATCGTGACGTCGTGTCGCTCCTCGTGAGCGCGCGTGAGCTGTTCACGAAGTCCGATCATCACCGCGACGCCGGCGTCTGCGACAACGACCTCGGTGTGCTCGCCGCCCGGGCCGGAGACCTGGACGGCGCGCTCGATCACTTCGCCGACGCGCGCGACTCGTTCGCCGACGCGGGCCGCGACACCGCGATCGTCGCGTTCAACCAAGGGATCGTGCTGTGGGACCAACAGCGCATCGACGCGGCGATCGACAAGGTGCGTGAGGCGCGGGCGGGGTTCGTCACGGCCGACGCCGACATCGAAGTCGCGTGGTGCGACCAGAACCTGGGCGTGCTGCTCGCGACGGCCGGGCGGCTGCGCGAGGCGGCCGACCGGATCGTCGGCGCGCAGGATCGGTACCGGGCTGCCGCGCACTGGACCGCCGTGGCCTGGTGTGACGCGAACCTGGCGATCGTCCTCGACGCCCTGGACGGCGATGCCGCGCAGTGACTCTTCGTAGACTGGGGCGATCGGGTCCGAACCAGTCTCCTTCCTGCTGAACGGCGCTCCGGCGACCTGCCGCGGCGACCATCCGCACCTGCTCGCCGCGTTGCGCGAGGAGCTCGGCGTGCTGTCGCCGAAGGACGGCTGCTCTCCGTCCGGTCAATGCGGGTGCTGCACCGTGCTGCTCGACGGCAAGGCGCAGGTGAGCTGCCAGACCTCGCTCGCCAAGACGGCGGGACGGTCGGTCACCACGCTCGAAGGCCTCTCGAGCGAGGAGCGCGATCGCTACGCCCGCGTGTTCGCGTCGACCGGCGCGTTGCAATGCGGCTTCTGCACACCGGGCATCGTCATGCGCACGAAGGCACTCATCGAGAAGAAGGGCGCGGACCTCACGCGCCAAGACGCCGCGCGCCACCTCGGCGCGCACCTCTGCCGGTGCACCGGGTACGTGAAGATCCTCGACGCGATCGATCTCCTCGCCGCTGGAGCCGACGTCGAGCTGCCGGCGGGCGGCGGTGTCGGCACGAGTGGGTTGCGCTACGAAGGGCTCGAGCTGTCGCTCGGCGACAAGCCCTACGTCGACGACCTCGTGCTCCCCGACATGCTGCACGGCGCGTTCCATCTCGCCGCGCACGCGCGCGCCGATGTCGTCCGCATCGACACCGCCGCGGCCGCGGCCATCCCAGGCGTCGTCAGGGTCATCACCGCTGCTGACATCCCGGGCGCGCTGCGAGTGGGTCTGATCCACAAGGACTGGCCGATCTTCATCCCCGAAGGAGGGCGCACTTCCTACCTCGGCGACGTGCTCGCCATGGTGGTCGCCGAGGACCGCGAGACCGCCCGTGCAGCCGCGCGGCTCGTGGAGGTCGAGTACCGACCGCTGCCGCCTGTCGTCGACGCGGTTGCCGCCGTGATGCCCGGCGCAGACGACGCGGTGTGGGGCCTCGAGGGCAACGTGCTGTCGCGGTCGGTGTACTCGCGAGGCGACGTCGACGCCGCCCTCGCGGCCAGCGCGCACGTCGTGCACGAGGTCTTCCAGACCCAGCGAATCGAGCACGCGTTCCTCGAACCCGAGTCCACGGTCGTCGCCCCCGTGAAGCTGGCCGACGGTTCCGACGGGCTCCACGTCTGGTCGGGTGGCCAGGGCGTGTGGGACGACCGCGACCAGATCGCGTCGGTGCTCGCCATCGACGCCGGCCGCGTCACCGTCGAGCTCGTGGCCAACGGGGGCGCGTTCGGCGGCAAGGAAGACATGTCGAACCAGGCCCAGACCGCGCTCGCCGCGTGGCTGCTGGGGCGTCCGGTGAAGTGCACCCTCTCGCGAGAGGAGTCGCTGCTCCTCCACCCGAAGCGCCATCCCATCCGGATGGAGTACTGGGCGGGGTGCGATGCCGACGGTCGGCTCACCGGGCTGCGCGCCCGCATGGTCGGCGATTCCGGGCCGTACGCGTCGGTCGGCATGAAAGTGCTCGAGCGGTCGGCGGGTCACGCGAGCGGTCCGTACGTCGTGCCGGCGATCGACGTCGAGTCGGTTGCTGCACGCACGAACAACCCTGTGTGCGGTGCGTTCCGCGGGTTCGGTGCGAACCAGGCGCAGTTCGCGATGGAGGGCGTGCTCGATCGTCTCGCCGACATGGTGGGCATCAGCGGATGGGAGATGCGGGCCCGGAACGTGGTCTCGCCGGGGGCGGTCTGGGGTCCGGGCCAGGTCATGGACGACGGATGCCTGGGCGCTCAGGCGTGCCTCGACGCGATCAAGCCGGCGTACGACGCGGCGGTCGCGTCGGGCGCGGCCGTGGGGCTCGGCCTCGGCCTCAAGAACTCGGGTCTCGGCAACGGGTTCAAGGAGATCGCACGCGCGGTCGTGCGCTTCGAGGATGACGGCACCGTCGAGGTGCGCCACTGCTGGACCGAGATGGGCCAAGGCGTGCACACGGTCGCACGGCAGGTCGCGGTGGAAGAGCTCGGCGTCGACTCGGCACGCGTCCGCGTCGTCGTCGACACGACGCGCGAGCTCGGTGCGGGCCAGACGACGGGCAGCCGCGGCACGCTCATGGGCGCGGGAGCGGTGAAGGCGGCGTGCGAGGCGGCGCGTGCCGCTGGGTGCGCGCCCGGTGTCGACTACGAGGGCGAGTACCGCGTCGACTGGACGAACTCGCTCGCCGAAGGCCTCGAGCATCCCGTCATCCATTCGACGTTCGGCTATGCCGCCCAGCTCGTCGTGTTCGATCGTGCGACCGGGACGATCGACAAGGTCGTCGCGGCACACGACGTCGGGCGCGCCGTCAACCCGCTGCTGTGCGAGGGACAGATCGAAGGTTCGGTGCACATGGGCCTCGGCTACGCGCTGACCGAGGACTTCCCGTCGGATGCCGACGGCCGCCCGACGAACATGACGCTGCGCAGCCTGGGCATCATCCGTCCGAAGGACATGCCGCGGGTCGAGGTGATCCTCGTGGAGTCGCCGCAGCCGAACGCGCCATACGGCATCAAGGGCGTCGGCGAGATCGGCTTGGTGCCGACCGCCGGCGCAGTGGCTGCCGGCCTGCACGACCTCGACGGCGGCTGGCGCGCGACGCTGCCCATGCGCCGCAAGACCTCTGATCCCGACGACTGATGGCGGGGACCACGCCGGGATTCGTCTGCGCGCACCACCACTTGTACTCGGCGTTGGCGCGGGGGATGCCGGCGCCGCCGGTCTCGCCGACGACGTTCACCGAGGTCCTCGAGCAGCTGTGGTGGCGGCTCGACACCGCGCTCGACCTCGAGATGATCAGGTGGTCGGCGATGCTCGGCGCGCTCGAGGCGCTCGAGAGCGGCACGACGGCGATCGTCGACCACCACGAGTCGCCGAACGCGATCGAGGGCTCCCTCGACGTGGTCGCCGACGCGTGCCGTGAGGTGGGCGTGCGAGTGGTGTGCGCGTACGGCGTCACCGACCGCCACGGTGCCGACGGCGCGCGGCGAGGCTTGGAGGAGAACGAGCGGTTCCTCCGCGCCGGGGGACGCGGCTTGGTCGGGGTGCACGCGGCGTTCACGTGCAGTGACGAGACGCTCGCAGCGGCAGCAGGGCTGGCGCGCGATCTCGGGGTCGGCGTCCACATCCACGTGGCGGAGGGACAGGTCGACGGCGACGCTGGAGAGCGGCTCGCCGAGCTCGCTGACGAGTCCTGGCTGCTGGTGCACGCGGTCCACCTCGCGACCGAGCTGCCCGGCACGATCGCGCACAACCCCCGTTCGAACATGAACAACGCGGTCGGGTACGCACGACCCGCCGAGCGGCCGAACCCGATCGTGCTCGGCACCGACGGCATCGGTGCCGACATGCTCGACGAGTTCCGCCTCGCGTACGTGCGCCACCGCGAGGACGACGTCCGCGCCTCGCCCGAGACGGCGTGGTCGTGGTTGGCGAACGGCTGGCAGCTGGTGCCCGAGGCCCGTGGCGATGCCGTGCGGTGGACCTACGACGACATGGATCCGTGGCACCTCGCGTACACGACCGACGTGCGGGTGATCGACGTCGAGATCGACGGTGAACCTGTGCTGCGCGATGGCGTGGCGACCCGCGTCGATCCGGCGGAGGTGCGGGCGAAGGCGGCGGAGCAGGCTGCGCGCCTCCACCGCCTGCTATGACCACCTGATGGCTGTGCCGGTCGCGCTGTACCTCCAAGACGCACATCCGCTCCGCGAAGCGATGGGCTACGTGCGCTACGCCGAGGAGCGGGGCTTCGACGCCGTGTGGCAGGCGGAGAGCCGGCTCGTCCGCGAGGCGACAGTTCCGATGGCGGCGTTCGCCGCGACGACCGAGCGCATCAAGGTGGGCAGCGGCGTGGTCGCGATGTGGACGCGCAACCCTGCGCTGCTCGCGTCGACGTTCTCGACCCTCGACGACCTCGCGCCCGGGCGGGTCATCCTCGGCATCGGCGCCTGGTGGGATCCGCTCGCCCGCAAGGTCGGCGTCGACAGGGCGAAGCCGCTGAAGGCGATGCGGGAGATCGTCGAGGCCGTGCGCGCGCTCCTGGCCAACGAGACGGTCACCTACGAGGGCGAGTTCGTCCACTTCGACGGCGTCGAGCTCGACTACGTGCACCAGCCGCGTCGGCCGAAGCAGGTGCCGATCTACATCGGGGCGACGGGGATGCAGATGATGGAGCTCACCGGCGAGATCGCCGATGGAGTCGTCCTCAACTACCTGGTGTCGCCCGCGTACAACGCGACCGCGCTCGCACACCTCGCGCGCGGCGCGGCGAAGGCGGGGCGAGACGTCGAGGCGATCGACCGTCCGCAGCTCGTGGTCTGCTCGCTCGACGAGGATCGTGAGCGCGCACTCGATGCCGCCCGGCTGCTCGTGACCCAGTACCTCGGGCAGCAGCCCCACATCATGAAGGCGAGCGGCGTGCCCGAGGCCGTGCTCGACCAGATCGGCGAGGTGCTCACGTGGCCGGCCACGCACGAGCAAGTCGTCGCCGCGTCGAAGCTCGTGCCCGACGACATCGTCCAGATGATCACAGCGTCGGGGACCGCCGACGAGTGCCGAGCGAAGGTCGCCGAGTACGTCGCCGCGGGAACGACGTGTCCGATCCTGTACCCGTTGGGCGATGATGTCCGGCTCATGATCGACGCATTCACGGGATGGGAGCCATGACCGATCACCGCCAGCTCGTCTCGTCGGGTGGTCCGTACGAGCTGATCGTCGGCTACAGCCGGGCTGTGCGGGTCGGTGACCGCATCTTCGTCGCCGGCACCGCGCCACAGTGGCCCGACGGCCACGTCG
>DATKAS010000379.1:0-2124 GCA_035497855.1 Acidimicrobiales bacterium | reverse complement strand
CCGCACTCCGGTGCGAGGGCGCGTCGTAAAGGGGCAGACGAGCTCGCTGCCGCGATCGACACGCTTCAGGTGCCGCTCGAGAAGACCGACGTGAAAGTGGTCGACATCGCCTTGGTCTGGGTACCGCAAGCCTGACCGGCTTCGGAGGTCGTCGATACCCTGAGGGCTTCCCATGCTCTCCCTGCTCCGACGCAACCGCGACTTCCGCACGGTCTTCACCGCGCAGGTCATCTCCTACTGCGGCGACTGGTTCGCCACGGTCGCGGTGCTCGGAGTGGTGCTCGACCTCACCGATTCGGGATTCGCCGCCGCGATGGTGTTCGTCGCACAGAGCCTTCCCGCGTTCTTCGCCACTCCCCTCGCCGGCACGGTCGCGGATCGCTTCGACCGGCGGAAGGTGCTCGTCCTCGCATCGTCGGTGCAAGCAGTCGCCGCGCTCGGCTTCCTGCTCATCGGCCCAGGGCGCGTGTGGATGGCCTACGTGGCGCAGGGCACGATCTCGCTGCTCGGCGCGTTCTTCGCACCAGCCTCGAACGCAGCGCTTCCGAACCTCGTCGACAAGCAGGACCTGCCGCTCGCCACTGCGCTCATGGCCTCGACGTGGGGAGCGATGCTCGCCATCGGCGCCGCTCTCGGCGCGGGGTTCACCGTCGTGTTCGGGCGCGACGCCTCGTTCATCGCGGACGCGGTCAGCTTCGCGGTCGCCGGAGCGCTGATCTTCAGCGTCCGCCGCCCGATGCGCGAGCCGGGCACCGAGCCCGATCGCTCTCAACGCATGCGCCCGTTCAAAGACACCGGCGAGGCGCTGCGCTACGCGTGGCATCGACCGCAGGTGCTCGCGCTCCTCGGATCGAAGGCGGGGTTCGGCCTCGGCACGGGCGTCGTCGGGCTGCTCGCAGTGCTGGCGGAGAAGACGTTCCACAGTGGTGATACCGGCACGGGCCTGCTGCTGACGATGCGCGGGCTCGGCGTCGTCGCTGGCCCACTCCTCGCGAACCGCATAGCGAAGCGCGGCGTGCACGGACTGCTTCTCGCGTGCGGTGTCGCGTCGATCGTCTACGGCGTCGCGTACGGGTTCGTCCCATTCGCGCCGGGCATCGGGATCGCGGCGATCCTCGTCCTCATCGCCCACCTCGGCGGCGGATGTCAGTGGACGTTCTCCACCTACGGTTTGCAGGTCGTGACCCCAGACGCTTTGCGGGGACGCATCTTCGCGGCTGACTTCGCGCTCGTCACCGTCAGCATGAGCATCTCGCTCGCACTCGCCGGTTGGTTCTCGGGCACGATCGGCGTCGGCCCGACGATGGTGGGCCTCGCGTGCATCGAGATCGCGTGGGGCGTCCTGTACCTCGCGATCACGAAGACGCTCCGCGCGCCGGACGACTCGCTGGTCGCGACCCCGGCCGCCGCGGATTAGCGTCGGCGCGGTGCGCCTCTTCGACCTCCCCACGCCAGCGCTCATCGTCGAAGCCACCGACCTGCACCACAACCTCGCGGCGATGGCCGCGGCGCTGCCGGGCAACCGGTGCCGGCCCCACGTGAAGGCGCACAAGTGCACATCGCTCGCTGCCGAGCAGCTCGCGATCGGTCACCGCTCGTTCACGTGCGCGACCCCGCTCGAGGTCGTCGGGATGGCGAAGGCCGGGCTCGGCGAAGACCTCCTGCTCGCCAACGAGACCGTCGACGCCGCTCGGCTCCGCGACATGGCGTCGCTCGGCGACGCACGAGTCACGGTCGCAGTCGACAGCGAGGCGACGATCGACGCTGCCGCGACCGCCGGCATCCGCGAGGTGCTCATCGACGTGAACGTCGGGCTGCCCCGCTGCGGCTGCTCTCCCGACGACGCCGGGCGCCTCGCCGACATCGCTCGAGCGAAGGGCCTCGAGGTGCGTGGCGTCATGGGATACGAGGGCCACGTGATGCCCGTCGTCGATCGCGTCGATCGTGCCGCTCAGGTCGAGGAGTGCATGGCGAAGCTCCAGCAGGCGCACGACCTGACCGGCGGCGATGTCACCTCGGCCGGCGGCACGGGCACCTACGACCTGCACCGGTGGGCGAACGAGATCCAGGCTGGCTCCTACGCGCTCATGGACACCTACTACGGGCGCCTCGGCCTGCCGTTCC
>DATKAS010000378.1:0-3072 GCA_035497855.1 Acidimicrobiales bacterium | reverse complement strand
GACCGAGGTTCGTGTGCAGCAGCACGCCGGTCGCGTTGATCACGCGCTGCAGCAGCGCTCGAGACGTGTCCTCCGCGCGCGAGCGGGCCGACTCGGGATCGTTCGCCGCAACGGCCGCACGCGCTGCGTCGACGAGCAGCGGATGGGGCAGATCGACGTCCGCGATCGATCGAGCGAGCGCGTCGATCGACGGAGGCCTGGTCGCCACACGCCGAGCATACGGACGGATGCCCGCCGGTATCGTGGGCCAGGTGCTCATCGTCATCCTGATCGCGATCCCGATCGTCGAGATCGCGGTCGCCATCTGGGTCGCGAGCGCGATCGGTTGGCTCAACACGATCGGTCTGCTGATCCTCCTGTCGCTCATCGGCATCTGGGTCGTGAAGCGGCAAGGCCTCGGCATCATGACGACACTGCAGCGATCGTCGGAGCAAGGCGAGGTGCCGACCAAGGAGCTGATGGACCGCTTCCTCAAGGTCGTCGGCGGGATGCTGCTCGTCATCCCCGGCTTCGTCACCGCGGCGATCGGCCTGCTGCTGTTCCTGCCGCCGGTGCGGGCGTTGATCCGAGGCTGGGCGTCCAGGCGCGTGCAGACGACGATGGCCACGGGACGCTGGACGTACGGCACGGTGCAAGACGTGACGTCGCGCGACATCACCCCGCACGAGCCCGGCGATGACGGCAGGCCGCCCGCTTCACCCGCGTCGCCCTCCGGCCCTCCTCCCGAGATCGAGAACCGCTGATGGTCGAGGTCCGCGATGCGGCAACCGTGATGTTGGTGCGTGACGGCGACGGCGGCATGGAAGTGCTGATGCTGATGCGCAACGTCAACTCCGCGTTCGTCGGCGGCGCGTACGTGTTCCCCGGAGGCGCCGTCGATCCGCACGATCGCCACGAGGACCTCGACCCCTTCTGCATCGGGCGCACCGACGCAGACGCGAGCGAACGGCTCGGGATCGACTCCGGCGGCCTGGCGTTCTGGGTCGCGGCGGTGCGCGAATGCTTCGAAGAGGCAGGCATCCTGCTCGCCTGCGACTCGAGCGGCGAGATGGTGCGGCTCGACGAGCCCGACGTCGAGGCCCGGTTCGTCGCTCATCGCACGGCGATCGACCACAAGGAACGCCGGCTCATCGAGGTGTGCGCGGAGGAGGACCTCAAGCTCGCCGTCGATCGCATCCACTACTTCAGTCACTGGATCACGCCAGAAGGGCCGCCGCGCCGGTACGACACGCGGTTCTTCGTGGCACGAGCGCCCGACAAGCAGGTCGCGCTGCACGACGATCGCGAGACCGTGGCGAACACATGGATCCGTCCATTGGACGCGCTCGCCGCTCACGAGCGGGGCGAGTTCGAGATCATCTTCCCGACGATCAAGAACCTCAGCGCGATCGCCAGGTTCGACGACGCGGACGAGCTGGTCGCGGCGGCCGCGAACGCGGCGATGGTGCCGACCGTCGTGCCGCGCATCGTGGGAGAAGGCGAGCAGATGCGCATCCTGCTGCCGGGAGATCCGGGCTACTAGTGGACGAGGCGGTCGCCGCGTACGTCGACGCGATCCCTCCCGAGCACCGTGCGTTGTTCGATCGCGTCGCCGGGCTCATCGCATCAGTCGCGCCTGCCGCCACGGTGCGGATCTCGTACGGCATCCCCACCTACGAGGTCGGCAAGAAGCGGCTGTATGTCGGCGTGTGGAAGCACGGCGTGTCGCTGTACGGCTGGGGTCAGGGCGGTGACGGCGGGTTCCTCGAGCGACACCCCGAGCTGCAGAAGGGCAAGGGCACGATCCAGCTCACCGAGGCGGCGGCGATGAAGCTGCCCGACGCCGAGCTCGAGCGGTTGGTGCGCGCGGTCCTCGGCTGAAACCCCTTCGCGTCTCTGGCGCGAACTGCATCAGGTGTGGCTCAGTTTGCTCCACAGACGCGGGTGCTACGCGGGGCCGAGGGCCTTCTCGACCTGTTCGAGCAGGCGGGCGCTGCAGCCGGCCATCTGCACGGGCGGCACCGTGTGGTCGACGATGCGCCGCGCGATGGCGCGGAACGCCTCGGCGGCGCGACCTTCGCCGCGGAGCGCGACCGGGTCTCCCGCGTCTCCGCCGGCAGCGACGCTCGGCTCGAGGGGGATCTGCCCGAGCAGCTCGACGCCGATCTCATCCGCGAGCGCATGGCCGCCCCCCGAGCCGAACAGCTCGTAAGTCTCGCCGTGATCGCAGGTGAACGAGCTCATGTTCTCGATCACGCCGGCGACGCGCAGGAAGCTGCGGCGCGCCATGTCAGCGGCGCGGATCGCGACCTTCTGCGCGCTCACGGCAGGAGTCGTGACGATGACCAGGTCGGTCCGCGGCATCATCCGGGCGAGACCCATCTGAACGTCGCCCGTGCCCGGGGGCATGTCGATGAGCAGGTAGTCGAGGTGCCCCCAGCGCACGTCACGCAGGAACTGCTCGACGGCCTTCGTGAGCATGAGCCCACGCCACATGAGCGCCGTGCCTTCGTCGTCGACGAGGTTGCCGGTCGACACCACCTTGACGAGTCCCTCGCCGATCTGCCGCTCGTTCGGGAGGATCTGACCGGAGCCATCGAGGGCCTTCACGCCCTCGAGCCGCCCGGACATTCCGAGCATGCGCGGCACCGAGAAGCCCCAGATGTCCGCGTCGAGCACGCCGACCGTGTAGCCCATCGCGGCGATCGCGGTGGCGAGGTTGACGGTGACCGAGCTCTTGCCGACGCCACCCTTGCCGGACGCGATCGCGAGCACGCGGGTCGTCGCGGGGATCTGGGTGTCGGGCGCGCTCTCGCGAGCGTTCCAGCGCGCCTTCAGCATCACTTCGGAGCGCTCCTCAGCCGTCATCTCGCCCCAGTCGATGCGCACGTCGCGCACGCCAGGGTGCGTCGAGATGCGGGTCTCGATGTCGGCCTTGATCTGCGCGCGCAAGGGACATCCTCCGACGGTCAGCTTCACGCCGATCGTCACCAGGGCGCCGTCCGGGCCGGGATCGACGGCGACGGAGGGGATCATCCCGAGGTCGACGACGTTGCCGCCGAGCTCGGGGTCCATGACCCCGCGGAGCAGCCC
>DATKAS010000377.1:0-2247 GCA_035497855.1 Acidimicrobiales bacterium | reverse complement strand
GATCACGCGACCGGCTGGCGGCCGAGACGGGCGGTCGCGCCTTCCAGCGCTCGAGCCCACGCGGCCGGCGAGGACGACAGGGCGTCGAGGAACGTGGTGCCAGGGACGCGCACGAGCCGCGCGGGCGTCGTCGCCCTCACGGTCGCGGTGCGGGGCACCTGGTGGATCAGCCCGATCTCGCCGAAGTAGCCGCCCGGTCTCACGGTCGCCACGAGCTCGTGCCGCCCATCGGGCTCCGCGATGTCGACTTCGAGGTCGCCGGCCAGCACCGCGAACAGGTCGTCCGCGGGATCACCCTGCGCGATGACCACGTCGCCCGGCGCGACCTCCTCGACCGATGCAGCGCGTGCGAGCTGCTCGATGGCCGGTCGCGGTGCGAGCTCGAGGATCGCGAGGCGGCCGAGCAGCTCGACGATCGGCTCGACCGCGTCGAGCTCGGCGGCCCCGGCCTTGTCGAGCACCATCGTGCGCCTGACGCCGACGAGCGCGAGCGTGCTGACACCCCCACCGATGATGATCAGCATCCACGACAGGCCGAACGCGTCGACGAGCGGGGAGACCACCAGCGACCCCGCGAGGATCGCGAGCACGATCGCGGAGTCGAGGAGCCCGAAGACGCGGCCGCGCAGCTCGTCGGGCAGCGCACGCTGCAGCAGGGTCACCGTGAGCACGTCGACGACACACCCGCCGGCGCCCGAGACGACCATGAGGGCAGCGGCGACCACCGGGCTGTGCACGGCGCAGAGCACCGCCATCGGCAGCGCCATCAGCGCGAGGCCGGTGAGCAGCGTCGGCCCGAGCCGGCGTCCGGCGGCGAGCCGGTTCACCAGCGGCGCGGCCAGCACCCCGCCGGCCCCGAGCGCTGCGAGGAGGTAGCCGTATCCCCGCGCCTCGGTGCCCAGCCGCTGATCGGAGACGAGGACCAACGCGACGGTCTGCGCGCCATAGACGAACGCGGCGCCGAGCAAGAAGCCCGCGAGGACGCGCGCCCCAGCAGAGTGGCTGACTTCGCGCACGCCTTCGAGGAACTTCGACACGAACGACTCGGTGGCGGCGGCCTCGGGATCGTGGTCGTGACTGGTTCGTACCCTGAGGGCGACGGTGAAGAGGACGGCCGGAACCAAGAACGTGAGGGCATTCACCGTGAACGCGAACACCGGCGAGGTGACTGCCAGCAGCGCGGCGCCGACGGCAGGGCCCACGACGATCGTCAGGTTGGCGACGAGGGTGTTCAGTGCGTTGGCCGCGGCGAGGTCGTCCTCGCCGACGACGTCCGGCGTCACGGCCATCATCGCGGGCTGGTAGGCGGTGCCGAACGCGGTCGTGGCGAAGGCCAAGAGGGTGACGAGCACGACGGGACCGTCGGCGGCGGCGACCGCGGCGAGCGCTCCCATCGACGCCGCCCGGAGGACGTCGGACCAGATCATGACCACGCGCCGGTCGAACCTGTCGGCGACGACCCCACCGATCGGGGCGAGGATCACATAGGGGACGAGGCGGAACACGGTCGCGGCGGCGACCCATCCCGCCGAGTGGGTGCGGTCGAACACGTAGACCGCCAGGGCGACGTTGTAGAGCCAGTCGCCGCTCTCCGAGACCGTTGAACCCGCGAGCAGCACGCGATACGAGCGATGCCGCAACGGCGCGCGCAGCGACGCGCTCGTCTCGATGGTGTGGCTCATGGCACACGCAGCGTGTCACGCTGTCCACAGAGACGGAGGCATGATCTGGCGCATCGTGTCGGGTGAGGGGAACGTGCGGCCGCGTGGCCGCCACCGAGCGAATGGGGAGGGCCTGATGGCCAAGGAGACCGGAGCCACCAAGAAGGGCAAGGACGCCGAGGCCGCAGGCCACGGTCTGAACCCGACCAAGAAGGGTCTGAACCCGACGAAGAAGGGTCTCAACCCGACCAAGAAGGGCGCGTCCGAGGTGTCGGGCCACGGTCTGAACCCCACGAAGAAGGGTCTGAACCCCACGAAGAAGGGCCTCAACCCCACGAAGAAGGGCGCACCCGAGGTCGAGGGCCACGTGATCGCCCGAACCGGCGGCCACAAGCACTGAGCACGTTTCCCCAACGAGCTTGGCACCTCCCCGGTCCCCGGAGGGGCGGGCCGCGGAGGTGCCATGTGCCCGCAGTCTCGCTGTGATGCGATGCTGATCGGGTGAGCAAGCCGCGTGACGTGCTCCGAGGGCTCGGCCGACTGGGGTCCGACCTCGGGGTGGCACTCGCGCCCATCGACCACCTCT
>DATKAS010000376.1:0-9306 GCA_035497855.1 Acidimicrobiales bacterium | reverse complement strand
CCGCTTGTCCTCGTTGTTCACCACGTTCCAGGGCGCCCACTCCGTGTCGCTCATCTCGAACAGGCGGTCGCGTGCCCGTGAGTAGTCGTACCAGCGGCTGTACGACTTCATGTCCATCGGAGACAGCTTCCAGATCTTCCCAGGCTCCTCGACGCGCGCCTGCAGGCGACGCGTCTGCTCCTCCTGGCTCACCTCGATCCAGTACTTGATGAGCACGATCCCCGAGTGCACCATCGCCTTCTCGAAGATCCCGACACTGTCGAGGAAGTACTCGGTCTCCGCCGGAGTGCAGTAGCCCATGACCGGCTCGACGCCGGCGCGGTTGTACCAGCTGCGGTCGAAGATGACGATCTCCCCGCCGGCAGGGAAATGGGGCACGTAGCGCTGCAGATACATCTGCGACTTCTCGCGCTCGGTCGGTGAGGGCAGCGCGACGACGCGGTACACCCGCGGGCTCACCCGCTCGGTGATCGCTTTGATCGCACCGCCCTTGCCGGCCGTGTCACGTCCCTCGAAGACGATGCAGATCTTCGCGCCGCTCGCCTTCACCCATTCCTGCAGCGCGACGAGCTCGACTTGGAGCCGCCGAAGCTCCTTGTCGTACTGCTTGCGCTTCATCTTGGCGGGGGGATCGTCCTTCTTCGCCATCGGACGTCAGCCGAGCGCCTTCGCCTTCGCGGCCTGGAACTCCTCCTCCGAGATCACACCTTGCGCCCGCAAGTCTGCGAGCTTCTGGATCTCGTCGGCGGAGCTGCCCGAAGCGGTGACGTTCTGGACGTACTGCCGCATCGCTTGGTCTTGCTTCTGCGCCGCTTCCATCGCGTGCTCCTGCATCTTGTGACCGCGCGCGATCACGTACACGAACACGCCGAGGTACGGCGCGATGATGACGAAGATCACCCAGAGCGCCTTCGCAACACCCGAGAGGTCTTTGCTACGGAAGATGTCGCTGAACACGATGAACAGCAACCAAATCCAGATGAAGAAGAGCGTGAACCAGATCAACGACCACAAGAACTGGCCGGATCCGAAGTCAGCGAGGACCATTCGTACCTCCGATAGATGTTTGAGCAGGGAGCATCATGCCCGACCCGTGAGCTTCAG
The DNA here is from genome assembly GCA_035497855.1 of Acidimicrobiales bacterium. GTDB lineage: Bacteria > Actinomycetota > Acidimicrobiia > Acidimicrobiales > DATKAS01 > DATKAS01. The sequence continues at coordinate 8,202 of DATKAS010000376.1, read as the reverse complement.
GATCAACTTCCCGAGCTCGGCGAGCACCAAGTAGCCCAGGACGGCGAGGAAGCACGCTCGCCACTGCGCACCGGTGAGGTCCACCGTGTCGAGGATCCGCTCGAGCCCGTTGATCGTCGTCGCCATGAACGTGAACACGAGCGCGAGGAGCACCATCAGGTTGAAGCGTCCGTTCGCGACGGTCGCGCGGGCGAAGATCGAGTGGTAGGGATCACGCCACTCGAGCGAGGCGATGATGTGCATGAGGGCGGTGGTGGTGAAGCCCATCGTCGTCGCCACCGCGATCCCGTATCGGGTCTCGCCCCATGACACGACGATCAGCACACCGAGCGAGATCAGGAAGCCCGCGAAGCCGAGCCGCACACCCAGCGCTCGCCCGATGACGGGCTCGTCTGGCGAGCGCGGCTTGCGCTGCATGAGTCCGGGGGTCGGTGCGTCGAACCCCAACCCGAACGCGAGCACGACGTCGACGGCGAAGTTGACCCACAGGATCTGCAGAGGGAGCAGCGGCGAGCCGTTCGCGATGTTGAAGATCGACGCGCCGAGGAACGTGAGGATGAACCCGGCCAGCATGATCATCTGGACGCGGATGTACTTCATCAAGTTGTCGTAGAGCCCGCGCCCACCTTCGACCGCCGCCACGATCGTGGCGAAGTTGTCGTCGGTGAGGATCATCTCGGCCGCGTCCTTCGTCACCTCGGTGCCGGTGATCCCCATGGCGACGCCGATGTCGGCACGAGTCAGAGCCGGCGCGTCGTTCACGCCGTCACCTGTCATCGCGACGATGTTTCCCTGGCCCTTCAGGAGGCTGACGAGCCGCACCTTGTCCTCGGGCGCGACGCGCGCGACCACGCCGATGGAGTCGAGCTCTGCGTTGAGCTGGTCGTCGGACATCGCGGCGAACTCGGCGCCTGTGAGCGCACGTCCTTCGATGCCGAGCTGACCGGCGATCGCGGCCGCCGTCGTGGCGTGGTCGCCGGTGATCATCCGCACCCGGATGCCGGCGTCGTGGCACAGCGCGATCGCGTCCTTCGCCTCCTTGCGCGGCGGGTCGACGATGCCGATGAGCGCGAGCATCTCGAGGTCCTTCAGCTCATCGAGCAGCTTGATCGACGGGTCGAACGTCGCCTTGTCGAAGTCGCGCCGTGCGACGGCGAGGACGCGCATCCCCTCTGACGCGAGGCGGTCGTTCTCGTCCACGACGCGCTGCCGCAGGTCGCCGATCGGTTGCGTCGCGCCGTCGATGTCGAGGTATTTCGAGGTCCGGGCGAGCAGCACATCGGGTGCGCCCTTCACGAAGCACCGCACCTTCCCGTCGATGTCGTGGAAGGTCGCCATCAGCTTGTACTCGGCGTCGAACGGCACCTCGCCGACCCGGGGCAGCTCTCGTCGGGTCTCGTCGACGTCGAGCCCACCCTTGGCAGCGAGGACCACGAGCGCGCCCTCGGTCGGGTCGCCGATGCACGCTCCCTCGCGGATCACGGCGTCGTTGGCCAACGCCATCGGGAGCATGAACTGCTCGAGTGAGTCGTCGGTGATCGCCTCGTTGGTGCCGCCAGCGCGAAGGATGCGGCCAACGGTCGAGTAGCCCTCACCGTCGATGCTGTACCTGCGGCCGGCGAGGACGAGCTGGCGAGCCGTCATCTGGTTCAGCGTGAGTGTGCCCGTCTTGTCGGAGCAGATCGCGGACGTCGACCCCAGCGTCTCGACCGACCGCAGCTTCTTCACGATCGCGCCCTTCGCGGCGAGCGCTTGCGTGCCGACCGACAGCAGCATCGTGACGACGGCGGGCAGGCCGGTCGGGATCGCCGCGATCGCGAGGCTGATCCCGATGAGGAACAGGTCGTCGAAGGACTCCCCCCGAGCGAGCCCGATGAGGATGATCGCGATCAGGGCCGCCGCAGCCATCACGGTGATGATGATCGTGAGCTGATCGAGCTGCTTGGTGAGCGGCGTCTTCTCCTGCTCGACGCCGCTCAACATGTTGGAGATGTGGCCGACCTCGGTCGCCATGCCGGTCGCGGTGACGACCATCTCGCCCCGGCCGCGCGTGACCTGCGAGTTCATGTAGGCCATGTCGACTCGGTCACCGAGCGCGATGTTCTCGCCCTCCACAGCGCCGATCGACTTCGCGACGGGGGCGCTCTCGCCCGTGAGCCCCGCCTCCTCGATCTCGAGCGTGGCGGCGACGATCACCCGTCCGTCGGCCGGCACCTTGTCGCCGGCCTGGAAGCCCACGATGTCACCGGGCACGAGCTCCTCAGCGGGGACGCTGACGATCTCACCATCGCGCCGCACGTTCGCGGTCATGATCAGCATCTTGCGGAGCGCGGCGACGCTCTCGGCCGCCTTGCCCTCCTGGTGCAGTCCCATCACCGCGTTCAGCACGGTGAGTCCGATCACGACGAGGCCCGTGCCGAGCTCTTGCAGGGCGATGATCGACACGATCGCCGCGCCGAGCAGCACGAGCTGCATGAGATCCTTGTACTGGCGCAGGAACGCCTTCCACGCGGGCTCCTTCGCCTCCTCGGCCAGCCTGTTCGGGCCGTACTGCTGCCGGCGCTTCACGACCTCCGCAGCGGACAGCCCGCGCTGCGGATCGACATCGAGTCGGGCGCACACCTCCTCTGCCGAGAGGAGGTGAAACTCGATTGGTGATGCGTCCGTCATGGATGCCACGCGCCGGAGCGTACGCTGAACCGATGCATCTGGGCGCAGCGCTCGACAGCGCGGGCAGCGCGCTGTTCGATCCGGAACGCCTCGTCGAGCTGGCCCGAGTCGCTGAGCGCGCGGGCCTCGACTTCGTGAGCCTCGACGACGGCTTCGATCCTGCGCCCGATCGCCCCGACGCCCTGCTCGCCATGGCACGGATCGCGCCGGCGACGACGTCGATCGGGCTCGTCGCCACGATCACCACGACCCACACCGAGCCATTCCACGTCTCGAAGAACGTCGCGACGCTCGACCTCGTCTCGCGTGGCCGCGCCGGATGGCGCGTCGCGGTGTCGACGAGCGTCGTCGCCGCGGACCGCTTCGGCCGCAAGCAGCCACAGCCTCACGACGAGCTCTATGCCGAGGCCGACGACGCCATCGAGGTCGTGTCGCGGCTCTGGGACAGCTGGGAGGACGACGCCGTCATCCGCGATCGCGCGACCGGCCGGTACATCGATCGGGAGAAGGTGCACTACATCGACTTCGAAGGGCCCTTCTTCTCAGTGCGCGGGCCGTCGATCACCCCACGTTCGCCGCAAGGCCAACCGCTCGTGTTCGTCGACGCCCGCGACGAGCCGTCACGAGCAGTGGCCGCGAGGCGTGCAGACATCGTGCTCGTCGACGAGCCCGAGCCCTTCCCCGACGCAGCAGCGGTCCTCGTCAAGCGGCCGATCGATCGGGGCAGCGCGTCTGCGCTCGCGCGCGACCTCTCGTCGACGACGGCCGACGGCTTCCTCATCGAGCCCGACTCACCCGCCACGCTCGCGTGGTTCGCCGACGAGGTCGCTCCGCTCGTGCCTCACGCCCACCCTGGAGCGACGTTGCGCGACCGGTTCGGGCTGCCGAGACCTGCGAACAGGTATGCGTCGTGAAGCAGATCCACTTGGCCGCGCACTTCCCTGGCGTGAACAACACGACGGTGTGGAGCGATCCGGCGTCGGGCAGCCAGACCGACTTCTCGTCGTTCGTGCACCTCGCGCAGACGGCAGAGCGCGGGAAGTTCGACTTCTTCTTCCTCGCGGAAGGGCTGCGACTGCGCGAGCACCGAGGGCGCATCTTCGACCTCGACGTCGTCGGCCGGCCCGACTCGCTCACCGTGCTCGCGGCGCTCGCGGCCGTCACCGACCGCATCGGCCTCGCCGCGACGCTCAACACCACGTTCAACGAGCCCTTCGAGCTCGCCCGCCAGTTCGCGACGCTCGATCATCTGAGCAACGGCCGCGCCGCATGGAACGCGGTGACCTCACCGGACGCCTTCACCGGCGAGAACTTCCGTCGCGCCGGGTTCCTCCCCCGCGACGACCGCTACGAGCGCGCTGCCGAGTTCATCGAGGTCGCGCGCGAGCTCTGGGACTCGCACGGCTCGCACTTCTCCCATCACGGTGACCAGTTCACGATCGAGGGCACGTTCGACGTGCCGCGCTGCCCGCAGGGCTACCCCGTGATGATCCAAGCGGGCGACTCCGACGGCGGCCGCGAGCTCGCGGCGAAGCTCGCGGACGTCATCTTCACGCGGCATTCCGGCTTCACCGACGGCCAGGCGTTCTACGCGGACGTGAAGCCGCGGCTCGCGAAGTACGGGCGTCGTCCGGAGGACCTCAAGATCATCCCCGCGGCCACCGCAGTCGTCGCCGACACCGACGCCGAAGCCGAAGAGCTCGCTGCGCACATCCGTACCCAGCAGGTGAGCCCCCAAGGCGCGATCGCGTTCGTGGAGCAGCTGTGGGGCCGTGACCTGTCGGGCTACGACCCCGACGGCCCGCTGCCCGACGTCGACCCCGACGTCGACGGCGGCATCTCGATCACGCGTGGGCGCGTCCGCCACGACAAGGATCCCCTCGCGGTCGCAGCGAAGTGGCGAGCGATCGCCGAGGCGAAGAACCTCAGCATGCGTGAGCTCGTCATCGAGATGACAGCTCGCGCGTCGTTCGTCGGGAGCCCCGAGACCGTCGCCACGAAGATCAACAGCGCCGTGCAAGCCGACGCGTCCGATGGCTACATCCTCGTGCCGCACCTGACCCCGCACGGCATCGACCGGTTCGTCGACGACGTCGTGCCGATCCTCCAGGAGCGAGGCGTGTTCCGCTCTGACTACGAGGGCCCCACCCTCCGCGACCATCTCGGGCTCCGGGCCTATGCCGAACCGCGCTGACCGCGCGCCGCTCGAGGTCGCGCTCGTCGGCGCCGGACCCACCGCGGCCTCGCTCTTCGAACGCCTCGTGGCGAACATCCCCGAGCTGCTGCCAGATCGCGCGCTGCGCATCCATCTCGTGGATCCCCACCGCGCCGGCACGGGCCGGGTGTGGCGACCGGACCAGCACCCGCTCCTCTGGATGAACTCGATGGCCGAAGACGTCACGCTCTTCGTCGACGACTCGGTCGAGTGCAAAGGCCCTGCGGTCGACGGCCCGAACCTGCACGAGTGGGCACGCTCGATCGACGACGAGGAGCTGCGAGCGCTCGCGACGTCCGAGCTGTACGACGAGATCCGGGCGCTCGACGAGATGTCGTTCCCCACGCGCCGCGTGCAGTCCGTTTACCTCGACTGGTTCTTCGGGCGGCTCGTCGCTTCGTTGCCGCCCGATGTCGAGGTCGCGACGCACATGGCAGCTGCGATCGACATGTTCGACGCCGGCGAGCGACAGACGGTCGTGCTCGACGACGGTTCTCAGATCGACGTCGACATCGTGGTGCTGTCGCTCGGCCACCTCGACGCCCTACCGGACGACACCGCCGCCGAGCTCTCCGGGTTCGCCGCGGATCACGGCCTCGCGTACGTGCCCTGCGGCCACACCGCAGAGCAGGACCTGTCGGTGCTCACCCCCGGCGCGGACGTGCTGGTGCTCGGGATGGGGCAAGCCTTCACCGATCTGCTCGTGCTCGTCACCGAGGGGCGCGGCGGGCGGTTCGTCGAACAGGCCGGCGGCTCGCTCGCGTACGAGCCGAGTGGCCTCGAGCCCGTGCTGCACGCGGGATCGCGCCGCGGCGTGCCGTACCGATCCAAGCTTCCCTACCGGCTGCAGGCGCCGCTCGCTCCGCTCCCACACTTCCTCGACGGCGCCGCCATCACGCGGTTGCAGACGAGCGAGACGCCGCTCGACTTCTTCGTCGACGTGCTGCCGCTCGTCGCGAAGGAGATCGGCTGGGCCTACTACCACGAGCTCTTCGCCGCCCATCCCGAGCGCACGACGACGACGTGGGATGCGTTCGCGCCGCGCTACGAAGCCGCGCCGTGGGGTTCCGAGCTCGATGCCCTGCTGACCGAGTGCGTGCCCGACCCCGACGACCACTTCGACATCGCCGCGCTGGACCAGCCCCTCGCAGGCGTGCGCTTCGCAACGGGCGAGGCGCTCCACCGCTACGTGACCGAGCACGTCGCAGCGGACATCACGCGCCGCACCGACACGGCCCACAGCCCCGACCTCGCAGCGTTCACCGCGATGCTCGGGATGGCCGAGCCGCTGCGCCGGATCGCGCACCGGGTCACGCCGCGCTCGCGGCTCGAAGGCATCAGCACCTGGTGGCTCAGCTTCTTCATGTACTACGCGAGCGGCCCGCCCCCCGAGCGTCTGCGCCAGCTCCTCGCGCTCGTCGACGCGGGACTCGTGCGCTTCGTCGGCGCCGACATGCGAGTGCACTTCGACGCGAGCGAGGGCGTGTTCGCCGCGACGAGCAGCAGCCATCCCGACGTCGTCCGGGGCACGGCGGTGATCGACGCTCGGATCGCGCGGCCATCGGTGAGCCGGTCGACGAGCGTGCTCATCCGCCGCCTGCACGTGCGTGGCGAGATCGTCGAGGACGTCGTGGTGGACGAAGACTGGGCGATGAACACCGGTCGCGTCTCGGTCACCGGCCCCGCGCTCAACCTGTTGCGGCACGACGGCACCGGCCACCCGCGTCGCCACGCGCTGGGCGCGTTCACGAACCGCCAAGTCGCGGGCGCGTTCGCCCGGCCGCGGTTCAACGCTCCCGCGTTCCGGCAGAACGACGCGGTCGCGCGCGCGGTGCTGACGACGCTCGCGGCGGTCGTCGGGTGAGCGACGTGCTCGCCAACGCGGTGTGGCACTCCCTCGGCGGCGGCCACAAGGTGCACGCGCAGGGCAACGGGCTCGCACGCGGCTACGACCCGGACGTGTCGGTGTTCCACGCGATCGACCAGCCGACGCCGGACGCGTGGCACGCGCTCGCTGGCATCGCGACGAACGGTGTGGTCGTGCTGTTCCGAGAGGCTCCACTGCCCGACCCACCCGCGGGGTGGAGGGTGCTGTTCGCAGGCGAGGGCCATCAGATGGTGCGAACGAGCCCAGGCACCGACGCCCCACCGCTCCCCCGCGAGGCGACGATGCGCTCGCTCACCGTCGACGACGTGGACGCGATGACCGAGCTCGTGACGCGGACCGAACCGGGTCCGTGGCGTCCGCGCACCGTCGAGCTGGGCGGCTACGTCGGCATCTTCCACGGCCATGCGCTCGTCGCGATGGCCGGCCGGCGGCTCTGGCCACCCGGCTACCGCGAGATCAGCGCGGTGTGCACCGACCCGAGCGCGCGCCGGCGCGGCTACGGATCGATCGTCACCAACGCAGTCGCGGATGCGATCGCGGCTGAAGGCGACGTGCCGATGCTCCACGTCGCCGACGACAACCCGAACGCTCGAGCGGTGTACGAGCAGCTCGGCTTCGAGACCGTGCGGATGTGCGGCTTCAGCGCTCTCGGAGTGCCGCGATAGCTCCCGCGACGCGCGCCAACCGCCGACCTTGCCAGCGCGCGGTGGCGAGCGCCGCCTCGTCGGGCACCGACCGCTTGCGCGAGACCCAGCTCGCCCCGTACGGGTTGCCGGTCTCGTCCACCGTCGCGTCGCTGTAGCCGAGGGGCAGCACGATCGCGCCCCAGTGGTACAGGACGGTGTTGATCGCGAGGATCGTCGCTTCGAGGCCACCGTGGCTCGTCGACGACGAGGTGAACCCGGTGCCGACCTTGTCGACGAGCTTCTTCTGCATCCACAGCGCACCGGTCTGGTCGAGGAAGAACTTGAGAGGCGCCGCGGGGAGACCGAACCGCGTGGGTGATCCCAACGCGAGGCCGTCCGCCCACTCGACGTCGTCGAGCGTGGCTTCGGGGACGTCCGCGGTTGCTTCACGGTGCGCGGACCATCGCGGGTTGGCCTCGATGACCTCGTCGGCGGCGAGCTCGCGCACCTTCCGCAGCCGCACCTCAGCGCCCTCGTCCGACGCGCCCTCAGCGATCGCGCGCGCCAGCAGGAAGATGTTGCCGGTGGCGCTGTAGTAGATCACCGCGATGCGAGGGGCCACGGCGGGACCGTACCAAGGAGGCATGCGATGACCTCAGCGATCGACAAGCGCATCGCGGAAGCCCGGGCTCGAGTCACGTCAGTCAGCCCCGCCGAGGCCGACTCGCTCCGCGCGACGGGCGCACTCTTCGTCGACACTCGTCGCCGCGAGCAGCGGGACGAGTTCGGTGTGCTCCCGGGAG
>DATKAS010000375.1:0-8562 GCA_035497855.1 Acidimicrobiales bacterium | reverse complement strand
CCGAGGCCGAAGCAGCCCTGAACCCCTTGGCACGAGGCGCGTTCGCGCTCATGGGCCCGGACGGCGACGCACTGCTTCCCGAGCTCACGGTCAGCTCGGGCACCCCCGCACACGTGCGGTCGGTCATCGACAGCTACGCCGCCGATGGTCGATCCGACTATCTCGTGCTGCAGCTACCGACCGGTGACATGACGTTCGACGAGGCCGCGAGCAGCATCCGACTCTTCATCGACGAGGTCATGCCCTACTTCGTGTGAGCCGCGGCGCCCATCCCCAAGACGCGGGGATTGATGATTGGAGGGCGTCATGTGCACCCCAAGTCGTCAATCTCAGGTGGGCAGGGTCAGGTCACGCGCACGTACTCGAACTCGACGGGCTTGCCGTTGATGCCGACCGAAGGAGGTGCGACCCAGCCGGCCATCTGGCCGGGCTCGGTGACCGACTGCATCAGCGAATGCACGTAGGCCTCGTCGTCTGCGGTCGGCAGCCACGTCGACCTGTGCGCGTCCCACTCGGACTGCGTGAGCACCTCACCGCTCGGGCTCACGTGGGTGTCGCGGAAGACGCCGACGGCTCGGTTGAACCCGCGGTGTGGCATGTGCAGCTCGACGCCGACCTCCGAGAGCGTTCGGTTCCAGCGCTCGACGCCCTTGGCGCAGTCGGTGATGTAGTCGTCTTGGAGCGTCGTGTTGAGCGCAGTGAGGGTCGGGACCTCGCGCTCCATGATCTTTCCGTTCTCGACGGACGGAACCGAACGCGACACGTCGTGCAGGCGGTGGTCGTCGTCGCGCCGCTCCTCCTGGAAGCGACCCTTCAGGCCTGACGCGAAGTAGTTCGCCGCGTTCGTCGATGTCTCGGCGCCGAACAGGTCGAGCGAGACACTGAAGTGGAAGTTCAGGTAGCGCTGCAGGGTGGCCGCGTCGATCCCTCCGAATTGTCGGATGTCGTCGGTGTCGTGTTGCTTCATCAGGTCCGTGGTCCGCTGCACCACGCGTCCGACGCCGGTGGCGCCCACGAACATGTGGTGCGCCTCCTCCTTCAGCATGAAGTCACACGTGCGTGACAGCGGATCGAAGGCGCTCTCCCGCAACGACGCGAGCTGGAACTTGCCGTCGCGGTCGGTGAAGTACGTGAAGAAGTAGAACGACAGCCAGTCGGGAGTCGGCTCGTTGAACGCGCCGAGGATGCGCGGGTTGTCAGGGTCACCTGAGTGCCGTTCGAGCAGCTCATCGGCTTCGTCTCGGCCGTCACGGCCGAAGTACCGATGCAGCAGGTACACCATCGCCCAGAGGTGACGACCCTCCTCGACGTTCACCTGAAACAGGTTGCGCATGTCGTAGAGGCTGGGGGCCGTGCGACAGAGGTGGCGTTGCTGCTCGACCGACGCCGGCTCGGTGTCGCCTTGCACGACGAGGAGGCGGCGGAGCTCGCCGCGGTGCTCGCCTGGCACCTCGTGCCACACGGGCTCGCCCCTGCGATCACCGAATGCGATCGTTCGATCGGGCTCGGCGTCGGCGAGGAAGATGCCCCACCGGTACTCGGGCATGCGGACGTAGTCGAAGTTGGCCCACCCTTCCTGACCGACGGAGATCGCGGTGCGAAGGAAGACGTCGTCGCCTTGGTGCTCGACGGGGCCGAGCGACCGCCACCAGTCGAGGTACTTCGGCAGCCAACTCTCGAGCGCGCGCTGCAGACGTCGATCGTCGGACAGCCCGACGTTGTTCGGGATCTTCGTGTCGAGGTCGACGACCGTCATCCCACACGCCCCTTGTCGAAGGCCGGACGTACCCCGGTGCCGTAGCGCTTGAGCGCACCGTCGGGACCGACTGCGTTCGGCCGCTGAAAGATCCAGTTCTGCCATGCGGTGAGCCGGGCGAAGATCTTCGTCTCCATCGTCTCAGGCCCGGGGAATCGCAGGTTCGCCTCCATCGCAGTGAGGGCGTCGGGCGAGAAGCTCGCGCGCTCTTCCAGAAGGATGCGCACCTCATCATCCCAGTCGAGATCGTCGGGTGCCGAGGTGACGAGCCCGACATCGAACGCATCGCCCGCAGGCAGCTGCTTGCCGAGCAGCGACCGCACACGGGCGAGGCTGTCGTCACGGCCCCAGAAGCGGGTGGCGAGGCGCGAGATGCCGTTGGCCATGAGGTACCAGCCGTCGTTCACGTCGGTGAGCTGCAGCACGGTCTCGTCGTCGTCCAGCATGAGCGTGCGGTCGGCCGCGAGCGCGAGCTCCGCGAGCGTGCCCGCGAAGCAGCTACCCGGCGTCACGAGCGCGACGAGCGTGCGGGCAGACATGTCGAGGCGTTTCAGCGTACGCTTCCAGTAGAGGCGCACCTCGCGGGCCAGCCAGTCGCCCCGATCGAGCTCTTCATCGGCGGCGAGCACGGCGGACGCATCCCCCTCGGTGCGCAACACCCACGTGCCGAGGTCAGCGTCGTTGAAGCGAAGGTCGAGGATCGCGTCATCGAGCTCGCGGCAGGCTTCGAGCGACTCCTCGAGCGAGCCGAACGCCCGGACCGTGACGGTTGCGGCGGTCTCAGTCCGCACGACCTCCACGAACCGGTGCTCGAGTGGTCGTAGCTCGAAGCCCTCGGCGTCGTCAGGCCGATCGGACTCGGCCGCTCGTGCGAGTGCCCTGGTACGCACCAGGTCGGCGAACGCCGTCGGGGGGGCGATCGCGTCGACGAGCCCCCACTCGACGGCTTGCTTGCCCTTGATGCCTTCGACCTTCGTCGAGAAGACGTCGGCGAGGTCCCGGCGCACGTGCCGCTTGTCGACGACTCGGGTGAGCCCACCTGTGCCCGGCAGCACCGCGAGCAGCGGCACTTCAGGCAGCGACACCGCGGAGGAACGATCGTCGACGAGCAGGATCTCGTCGCAGGCGAGCGCGAGCTCGTAGCCGCCGCCTGCCGCAGTGCCGTTCACGGCCGCGATCGCGACTTGGCCGCCCTCGGCGGACATCTCCTCGATGCCGTTGCGCGTCTCGTTCGTGAACTTGCAGAACCCGACCTTGTGGGCATGCGTCGACGTGGCGAGCATCTGGATGTTCGCCCCCGCGCAGAACACCTTGTCGAGCCCGCCGGTGATCACGATCGCCTTCACCGTCGGATGCTCGAATCGCAGCCGCTGGAGCGCGTCGTGCAGCTCGATGTCGACGCTGAGGTCGTATGAGTTCAACTTGAGCTCGTAGTCATCGCGCAGGCCGCCGGCCGGATCGACGGCCATCGCGAGTGTGGCGATCGAGCCGTTGATCTCGAGCTTCCAGTGCCGGTACCGCGAGGGATCGGTCTCGAAGCGAAGCCGATCGTCACTCACAATTCGAGATCTTACGCAGAATTAGCGACAACGGCTACGAGAAGTGTCATAAATAGGGGCATGGTCGATCGCAATGCTCCGCTCGCGTGGTTCCTCGCCAACCGGCATGCCGAGCTGGCGCTCTACGTCATGATCCTCGAACCGACCGAGTCCTGCCCCGCGCCTGGCACCGACGAGTTCTTCGCCGTGCTCCGCGAGCACTTCGTCTACTGGTGGGAGCTCGAGGAAGCGGGTTTGCTCGTCGGGGCCGGACCGCTCGAATGGGACGTTCCCGGCACAGGGATGGCGATCGTGCGCGCGGCCAGCCGTGACCACGCCGAGCGCCTTGCCGCCGAAGAGCCCTTCGCGACGCGAGGTTTCCGCCGGAATCGCATCCGCCCGTGGCAGCTCAACGAGGGCGCGCTCGTGCCAGTCATCCAGGAATCCATGTAACACATACAGTTGACGGGCGACAGACGGGGTGTCTAGGTTCGACGCATGGACCTGGGCATCAGGGGGCGCTGGGCCCTCGTCTGCGCGTCGAGTCAGGGCCTCGGCCGCGCGTGCGCAGAGGGCCTCGCAGCCGAGGGCGTGAACGTCGTCGTCAACGGCCGCGACCGTGTGAAGGTCGAGAAGGCTGCGGCCGAGATCGCCGAGGCGACCGGCGTGACCGCGGTCGGGATATCCGCGGACCTCACCGAAGCGGCTGGCCGCGACGCGTTCCTCGCCGCTTGCCGCGAGCCCGACATCCTCGTCCTCAACAACCGGGGCCCGAAGCCGGGCCCGTTCGGTGAGGTCACCGAGGACGACTTCGAAGTCGCGCTCGACCTCCACTACCGGGCACCGATCGCGCTGGTGCGCGCAGTTCTGCCAGGGATGCGGGCACGCAAGTGGGGCCGCATCGTGGCGATCACGTCTGCGATGGTCACTTCGCCGAACGAGGGGATGATCACCTCGGTGGGCGCACGCGCCGGGCTCACGGGCGTGCTCAAGGCCCTGTCGTTCGCGGCGGCGGCCGACGGCGTCACGATCAACCAGCTCTTGCCCGAGCGGTTCGCCACGCAGCGCCAGGTCGACAACGCCAACCGAACGGTCGAGCGCGAGGGCATCACGTTCGAGCAGGCCTGGGCCGATCAAGCGAAGACGATCGCCGCGAAGCGACATGGCGATCCGAAGGAGTTCGGCGCGATGTGCGCGTTCATCTGCAGCGCGCAGGCTGGCTTCGTGTCCGGCATGAACATCCACCTCGACGGTGGCAGCTACAGGGGGATCGTCTGATGGAGAACGGGGTCTACGAAGCACCGCAGACGATCATCCGCATGCTCTTCCTGAGCCAGGCGATCCTCTACTCGATGACGCCCGAGCAGCGTCGTGCGTGCGAGTTCCCGATGGACCACTCGGGTCGCCTCGACTGGGACTTCATCCCGAAGAGCGACCGAATGGGTGTGCCGATCGGTCAGCTCAACTTCCACCAGCGCACGCTGGTGCAGACGCTGCTGCGGGCCTGCCTCAGCATGCGGGGCTACACGCAGGCGCTGCAGATCATGGCAATGGAGAACGTGCTCCGCGAGCTCGAGGCCGACCGCTTCGGGGTGTCGACCGGCGACTTCCGCTCACAGGACCTCTACTACGTGACGTGGTTCGGGCGGCCGAGCTTCGACGACACCTGGGGCTTCCGCTTTCTCGGACACCACCTCTCACTGAGCTACACGATCATCGGGCAGCGATGGCTGTCGGTCACGCCGTGCAACATGGGCGCGCAGCCGGCCGAGATGGGAGTCCTCAGCCCGCTCCGTGCCGACGAGCAGCTCGGGTTCGAGATCCTCCACGGCCTCCCCGACAGTCAGCGCAAGCAGGCGGTGATCCATCACGTCGCGCCCGCCGACTACACGACCCGGCAGGTGCCGCGCGTGGGAAAGGTCGAGTACCCCGACTACATCGATCTCGGCATCCCTTGGTACTCGATCACCGACGAAGATCGTGAAGCGCTGAAGTTCGAGAAGGACAACCCGCGCGGCGTCGCCGGATCGGAGATGCCGGCGGACCAGTCACGCGCCCTCGTCGATCTCGTCGAGTCGTTCGTCGGCCGCTTGCCCGACGAGGTGGCCGAGAAGCACATGACGCAGGTCAAGGCCGACGGGCTCGACAAGCTCTTCTTTTGCTGGGCCGGCCAGCAGGACCCGGGTACGCCGCACTACTACCGCATCCAGGGCAGCAACCTGCTCATCGAGTTCGACAACGCGATCGACAATGGCAACCACATCCACTCGGTGTGGCGTGACTACCGCGCCGACCTCGGTCACCAGCTCCTGCTCGATCACTACGAGCACGAGCGCCATCACGGACATCACCTCGACACGCGGCTGAAGTCATCCGTTCCCGAAGATGACTGACGCGCTGCGCGCGCTGTTCTGCCCGAAGTCGATCGCGGTCGTCGGCGCCAGCGCGTCGCCGGGGAAGGCCGGCAACGCGATGGTGCGGTCGCTGCTCGGGTTCCCCGGTCCGCTGCACCTCGTCAACCCGACGGCACCCGAGATCGAAGGCCGCGCCGTTGCGCGCTCGATCGGCGCGATCGGCGAGCCCGTCGAACTCGCGGTGCTCGTCGTTCCCGCCGAAGCGGTGCCTTCCGCGCTCGAAGACTGTGGCGCCGCCGGCGTGCGCGCCGCAGTCGTGTGCGCGGGTGGGTTCGCCGAAGCCGTCGGCGGGCGGCAGCTGCAGGCCGAGGTCGCGGAGGTCGTGGCCCGGCACGGCGTGCGGCTGCTCGGGCCGAACACGTCGGGGTTCATGAACCCCGTCGATCAAGTGCTGGCCAACTTCGTCCCGTATGTGACACGCCTCGAGCCCGGCCCGGCGTCGATCGTCGCCAGCAGTGGAGGAATGAACCTGGCGATCAGCTTCCTGGCCAGCGGTGAAGGGCTCGGCCTGCGCGTCGGCGTCGGCTTGGGCAACTCGGTCGATGTCGGCTTCGCCGAGGTCCTCGACTTCCTCGCCGACGACGACACGACGAAAGTCATCGGCCTCCACCTCGAAGGTGTCGACGACGGCCGCGCGCTCTTCGACGCGATCGCACGCGTCGCGCCGCGCACGCCCATCGTCGCGCTCAAGGTCGGACGGGCCGATGTCGGCGAGTTCGCGCTCTCGCACACCGGCCGCCTGCTCGGTGACTACGACGTGACGCGCGCCGCGCTCACGCAGGCCGGCGCCGTCGTTGTCGACGACGTCGGCCAGCTCGTCGACGCGATGCGCGCGCTGGTGATGTGCCGCATGGCGCCGCGCGCTGAACCAGGCATCGGCGTGGTCACCGCGCAGGCCGGGCCCGGCTTGTTCATCACCGACGTGCTGCGCAGCCGCAACGTGAGCGTGCCGTCCCTTGCCGACACGACCGTCAAGGGTCTGGAACGGCTGCTGCCGCCGTTGACGATGCTGTCGAACCCCGTCGACACGGGCCGCCCGAGCGAGACGTTCGGCAAGGTGCTCGGCCTTGTCGCCGACGACGACGAGGTCGACGCGTTGGTGGTCTACGCGCTGAAGGAGAGCGACGTCGTGAACCCGGAGGTCGCGTTTCGCACTCCCGGTGTCGTGGGGCAGGTGCCCGTTGTGTTCGGCACGAGCGGCCCTCGCGAAGCGCTCGACCTCGGACGGCGCGTCGTGGCCGGGATCGGGGTTCCGCAGTATCCGACGCCGGAGCAAGCCGCCCGCGCCGCGTGCGCGCTCGTCGAAGATTCGCGGGCGCAGGCACGTCGCGCGGCAGGAGTGATCGCTGCGAGCAAGTCGGTGCCGGCGCTGCCCGAGCAGCGGCTCGACGAGCACCTCAGCAAGCTGTTGCTCGACGCGCTCGGCGTCGTGACTCCTGCTAGGCGTGTGTGCGCCGACCGCGCTGCGGCGCACGCCGCATTGGGGGCGCTGGACGCGCCCGTTGTCGTGAAGGTGCTCGACCCAGCGATCGCCCACAAGGAGCACGCCGGCGGCGTGAAGGTCGGCATCGAGACCGAAGCGCAGCTCGACGCAGCCCTCGACGCGATCGACGCGATCGCGTCATCGTCCTCACGCGGCTACCTGGTCGAGACGCATGTCGAACCCGGCGTCGACCTGCTGGTCGGGGGAGCGCGTGACCTGGTGTGGGGGCCCGTGGTCGCCGTCGGTCCGGGCGGGCGCGATGCAGAAGCGCACCGCCCGTCATGGCGGCTCGCGCCCTTGAGCGACCTCGACGTCGCCGAGCTCGCCGCCGACGTTGCGGTCTGGCCTGTGATCCGCGCGGTCGAGGCGCTGCTGCTCGCGCATCCGTCGATCAGCGAGATCGATGTCAATCCCGTGCGGCTGCTGTCCGACGGAGCGGTCGCCCTCGACGCTCTCATCCTGCGAGACGAGGAGGCATAGATGCCCGGAGCGCTCGACGGAGTCAACGTCATCGACTTCGGCCACTACATCGCAGGCCCGTTGCTCGGGATGCTGCTGGCGGACGCCGGCGCGACAGTGATCCACGTCGACCCCCCGGGAGGGCCCCGTTGGAGCGACGACGCGAACGCGGTGTTGCAGCGCGGGAAGCACAGCGTCGAGCTCGACCTCAAGTCGGCCGCAGGCCTTGCCGCCTCGTGCGCGCTCATCGCAAGTGCCGATGTGCTCGTCGAGAACTTTCGACCCGGAGTGATGGATCGGCTCGGCCTCGGCTTCGACGAGGTGCATACCTCGAACCCCGGACTGGTCTACTGCTCGATCCCCGGGTTCACCGCTGATGACCCGCGTTCATCCATGCGCGCGTGGGAGGGCATCGTGTCCGCGGCGACGTCGATCTACCGGCCGCCGCGCCGATTCGGCCCGGCCGGGCCGATCATCGACACCGATCCCTCGTTCACCGCGACGCCACTGCTGTCGACGTATGCCGCGGCCATCGCTGGGCACGCGGTCGTCGCGGCGTTGCTGGTGCGCGAACGCTCGGGTCGGGGGCAGCGCGTCGAGGTGTCGCTCTTCGACGCTGCGTACGAGGTCTTCGGGCACGAGCTGCAGATGGCGCACAACATGGCGTCCGGCGCGTTCAAGCCCCCGCCCCGGCCGGGGCTCGGTCACTACAAGTGCAAGGACGACCGATGGCTCCACCTGTGCCTCTTCGAGGATCGGCACATGCGGTGGTTCGCGAAGGAATTCGTGCCCGACTGGCTCGAGGAAGGCGTCGCCGAGCCCGATCGTCTCCGCGCCGAACCCGAGGTGCAGGTCGAGCTCATCAAGCGGTTCACCGAGCTCTTCGTGACGCGTGACGCGGCCGAGTGGGAG
>DATKAS010000374.1:0-5881 GCA_035497855.1 Acidimicrobiales bacterium | reverse complement strand
GGCAGGGCAGGCCCGGGTCGTGGCCATCGGTCGGCTGGGTGTGGCGCAGATCCCGAAGCCCGATCTCGTCGCCCAGGAGGGCGACGTCGCGTATGTCGCGGTGGCGGGAGACGCCATCGCTGGATTCGACGAGCGCCTCGTGCAGGGCGCGGCGACAGGACGGCACTGATGCGAGTGGTCATCGCCGGTGGCGGCAGCGTCGGCAAGTTCATCGCCGAGTCGTTGCACAACGGCGGTCACGAGGTCTTGATCGTTGACAACGACGCCGCTGTGGTGCGGCGTGCGGTGGCTGCGAACGAGCCGCCCGGCGTGCCGTGGATGAAGGCCGACGCGTGTGAGGTGACGCGCCTCGCGGAGGCTGGTGTCGACAAGGCCGACGTCGTCGCGGCGGTGACCGGTGACGACGAAGACAACCTCGTCGTCTCGTTGCTCGCGAAGCAGGAGTTCGGCGTCCCCCGCGTCGTGGCTCGCGTGAACAACCCGAAGAACGAGTGGATGTTCAACGAGAGCTGGGGAGTCGACGTCGCCGTGTCGACACCGCACTTGCTCACCGCGCTCGTCGAGGAGGCCGTCTCGGTCGGCTCGTTCGTGCGCATCCTGTCGTTCGAAGGTGGTCGCGCTCGCCTCGCCGAGGTGACTCTCGCCGACACCTCGCCGGCGGCGGACAAGGAGATCGTCGAGCTCGGCTTGCCGCGCGACTCCACAGTTGTCGCGGTGCTCCGGCGCGATCGGCTCGTCGTGCCTCGCGGCGATACGGTGCTGCGGGTCGGCGACGAGGTGCTCGTGCTCGTGACCGACGACTCCGAGGCCGACGTCCGCGCGATCTTGACCTAACCCAGCAGCGTGTAGGCGGGGTTCACGATCACGAGCCGTCCCCGCTCGGCGTGGGCCACCCCTTCGACGAGCACGCCGCGTCCCGGGTGGAGGCCGCCGATCGATCGCCGTCCGGTGAACACGACCATGACCTCGCCGGTGCCGTCGGAGAGCACGGCCTCGATCGAAGGCGAGCCCGCCCGGGGCACGACGCGAAGCCGCTGGACCTCGCCGCCGACCCGTACCGGCGTGCGCGCTGCCATCGCGGTGATCTCCGTGATGCCCAGTCCCGAGTAGCGGTCGTGCAGACGCGCCGCGTCGAGCTCTTCCACGGAAGCCGTGAGCCGGCGCTTCAGATCCTTGAACCCCACGGGATCAGCCTGGCACAGCGAGGTAGGTCGATACCCTCCGAGGCATGGCGACCCGCAAGCTGATCGTGGCCGCGCTGTGCTGCGGGCTCGCGATCCTCCTCGCGGGAGGGCTCTGGCTGGTGGCCACCGCGTCGAGCAACGACTCCACGACGTCGCCACTGCTTTCGATCGGTGAGTCGGCGACCGTCGGCGATCTCGTCATCACCGTGACGAGGTCGGACCTGGTGGACGGCGCGCTGGCCACGGTCGTCGACATCTCGCTGTCGTCCGAGTCGGGCGGCGCGGTGGACGACCTCGCTTCCGGATGGGCGGCGCTGAGCCCGAGCGGCGAGCAGCTGTCGCTCGTCGCGCCGCCACCACTCCCGTCGGGCGCACCCCCGTTGTGCGCCGCGGCAACGGTCGCACCGGGCGCGACCCAGGAGTGCCTGCTGTTCTTCGGGTCGGGGGAAGGGGCGACTTCGTCGACCGGCTACACGGTCGTGTACAAGTCCGCAGAAGGGTCGGCGGCGTGGGTCGTCACGTGACTCGGGTGACGGCACGTAACGAACTGGAAACACCGGCGGCTTAGCCTGCGGATTCGTGGCTTCGTCGCTGTTCGAGGGGTACCAGCACGAAGGCTTCTTCGACGAGTTCATGGACGAGCGCGGCGCCGTCCGACCTCACTACCGGCAGCTGGCGGCGCGACTCGGGGCGCTGAGCCCGGACGAGCTGGGGCGCAGGGAGCGGTTGCGCGATGCGGCCTTCCGCTCGGCGGGCATCACGTTCACCGTGTACGGCGAGGACGCCGGCCTCGAGCGCACCTTCCCGATGGACCTCGTGCCTCGGATCATCCCGGCGGGGGAGTGGGCGCACGTCGAACAGGGCCTCGGCCAGCGCGTGACGGCGCTGAACATGTTCCTCGACGACCTCTACGTCGGCGAACGCGCTGCCGTGGAGGACCAGATCGTGCCGATGGGCCTCGTCACTTCCAGCGACGGGTTCGAGCGGGAGGCGTTCGGCATCCCCGTGCCGCGGGGTGCGCGGTGCTTGGTGGCGGGGATCGACCTCGTGCGCGACGACGCCGGCACGTACCGGGTGCTCGAAGACAACCTGCGCAACCCGAGTGGCATCTCGTACGTGCTCGAGAACCGTGCGGCGATGACGAGGGTCCTGCCCTCTGTCTTCGGCACGCATCGGGTGCAAGCGGTCGATCACTACGGAGCGTCGCTCCTCGCGGCCCTTCGGCACGTGGCGCCGGCCGCGGCGGGCGACCCTTGCGTCGTCGTGCTGACGCCGGGCGTGTACAACGCGGCGTACTTCGAGCACGCGTTCCTCGCTCGGCAGATGGGCGTCGAGCTCGTCGAAGGGCCCGACCTCATCGTCGACGAGCACGTCGTGTCGATGCGCACGACGCGAGGGCTGCAACGAGTCGACGTCATCTACCGTCGCATCGACGATCACTTCCTCGATCCCGTCACGTTCCGGCGTGACTCGACGCTCGGCGTGCCGGGTCTGATGGCCGCCGCGCGTGCGGGCAACGTCACGATCGCGAACGCGGTCGGGAACGGCGTTGCCGACGACAAGGCGGTGTACGCGTTCGTGCCCGACCTGATCCGGTACTACCTCAACGAGGAACCCTTGCTGCCGAACGTCGAGACGTATCTCCTGTGGGATCCCGACCACCTCGCGCTCGCTCTCGACCGGCTCGACCAGCTCGTCGTGAAGCCGGTCGCGGGCTCCGGCGGCTACGGCATGCTCATCGGGCCGCACGCGTCCGACGAGGAGATCGCGAGCTTCCGCACGTCGATCGAGGAGAACCCGCGCGGGTACATCGCGCAAGAGATCGTGCAGCTGTCGCGACATCCCACCCTCGTCGGCGACCATCTCGAGGGCAGGCACGTCGACCTTCGACCGTTCGTCCTGTCGGGCGAGCGCATCGAAGTCATCCCCGGGGGCCTCACGCGCGTCGCACTGCGGAAGGGATCCCTCGTCGTGAACTCCTCGCAGGGCGGCGGGTCGAAGGACACCTGGGTGCTCGCGGGAGACGTCGACTGATGCTCGCACGCCATGCGGAGTCGCTCTTCTGGATGGGCCGGTACATGGAGCGCGCCGAGGACACCGCGCGCATGCTCGACGTGACCTATCACGGGCTGCTCGAGTCTCCGCCGGAGGAAGCGACGCGTGCATGGCTCGACCTGCTCGCCGTGCTGAGCCTCGACCAGGCGTTCGCCGAGCGACACGACGAGGTCACCGCGGGGCTCGTGAGCGAGTTCCTCGTGCTCGACGACAAGAACCCGGGCGCGATCGTGAGCGCGGTCGGGCGGGCACGAGAGAACGCGCGGAGCGTCCGCGAGCTCATCTCGACCGAGCTGTGGGAAGCGGTGAACACGTTCTGGCTCGAGCTGCTCGCCCGCAACCTCAGGGCGGACATCGAAGAGCAGCCGTACGAGCTCTACGGGCTCGTCAAGCGCCGGTGCCAGATGGTGAACGGCGTGACCTCCGAGACGATGCCCCGCGACGACGGGTGGCGGTTCTTGATGCTCGGGTGGATGCTCGAGCGGGCCGAGATGACGTGCCGGCTGTTGAACGTCCGCTACGGCGAGCTCGCGAGCGCGACCGACTTGGACGGCTTCCACCTGCTCTTCGGTGTGCTCAAGTCGGCGTCCGCGTCGGAGGCATATCGCAAGACCTACGGCGCAGCCATGAATCCGGCGCGCGTGGTGGAGTTCCTCTTGCTCTCGCGCACGTTCCCGCGCAGCGTGCTGTTCTGCTTGCGGCAGGCGGAGCGTGACCTCGCCCGGCTGACCCCAGTCGAGACCCTCACACGGCCGGAGCGCATCGTCGGCCGGATCCGAGCCGAGCTCGAGTTCGGCGATGTGACCGAGCTGCTCGCGCACGGCCTGCACGCGCACCTCGACCGTGTCCAGGAGGGCGTGCGGGCCGCGTCGGAGGCCCTCGCCTCTCAGTACTTCCGCAACCTCCACGTCGACCTGCACTCCATCGGCTCGCCCGAGCCGTTCGAGGGAGGCTGACGGTGCGCCTCGACATCCGGTACCGCACGCGGTTCGAGTACGACGCGCCGGTGTACGAGTCGCAGAACGAGCTGCGCGCCGCGCCGATGGGCGACCCGCGCCAGCTGCTGATCTCGTACCGGGTCGCGACGACACCGGCTTCGCGCGTGTTCTCGTTCACCGACTACTGGGGCACCCGAGTCGATGCGTTCGGCGTGCGCGAGCCCCACACCGCGCTCGAGGTGGTCGCAGAGGCGTCGGTGGAGACGCGCCGTGTGCCGCTGCTCACCGCGTCACCGCCGATCGACAGCCTCACCGCCCCCGCCTTCCGCGACGAGCACTTGGAGTACCTCGAGCCGACGCCCCATGCCGACTGGGGTCGTGGCGTCGCCGACGAGGCAAGGCACGAGCTCGAACGTTCCGGTCCTGACCTCATGAGCGTCGTGCTGGCGTTGCATCGACGGGTTGCGAGCTCGATCCGGTACGAGCCCGGCTCGACGTACGTCGGTGTCGAGGTGGAGGAGGTGTTCGCGCGCCGGGTCGGCGTCTGCCAGGACTTCGCACATCTCGCCATCGCGATGTGCCGGAGCGTCGGCATCCCCGCCCGCTACGTATCGGGCTACCTCTTCACGACGAACGACGAGACGGGTGACGACCCCGACGCCGACGCGGTGCGCGTCCAGACGCACGCGTGGTTCGAAGCGGCGATCCCGGGAGGAGGATGGCTCGCGCTCGACCCGACGAACGCGACCGAGGTCGGGCTCCGCCACGTGAAGATCGGCCACGGCCGCGACTACAACGACGTCCCTCCGCTCCGTGGCGTCTTCTCCGGGCGAGCGGAGCCCAGCCTCGGTGTGAGCGTCGACATCCGACGTCTCGGCACGAGCGCAGCAGAGGCCGCTCGCTCCGCTGCAGCAGCCCAGCAGCGACTCGACGAGGCGAGGGCGCGCCGCGCTCGGCTGGCGCAGCAGGCCCAACAGCAGCAGCAATAGGCGGCGATAGCCTGCAGCCGTGGCAGAGCAGTTCGACCTCGTCATCATCGGCGGCGGCCCCGGCGGCTATGGAGCCGCGTTGTACGGCGCCAGCGCGGGCCTCACCGTGGCGATCATCGAGAAGGACAAGATGGGGGGCACCTGCCTGCACCGTGGCTGCGTCCCCGCGAAGGAGTTCCTCGAGACCGCGGCCACGTTCCGCCACGTCGCGAACGCGAAGGAGTTCGGCGTCGAGGCGGGCCAGCCGATCGTCGACTTCGCGGTGAGCCAGGCTCGCAAGGAGAAGGTCGTCGACTCGATCTACCGAGGGCTCACCGGTGTCATGAAGGGCCGCAAGATCGTGACCTTCAACGGCGTGGGCTCGCTGGGCGCAGGTCACCTGGTGACGGTGAAGGGCGACGACGGGGCGACGGTCGAGCTGCACGGCACCAACGTCGTGCTCGCGTCGGGCTCGGTGGCGCGGACGATCCCCGGCTTCGAAGTCGACGGAACCGTCGTGCTCACCAGCGACGAGGTGCTGATGCTCGACAAGCTCCCGAGCTCGGCCGTCGTCATCGGCGGCGGTGCGATCGGATGCGAGTTCGCGTCGCTGATGTCCGACCTCGGCGTGCAGGTCACGATCCTCGAGGCGCTGCCCAAGATCCTCCCCGGCTGCGATGCCGACGTCGCGAGGGTCGTCGTTCGATCGTTCGAGAAGCGCGGCATCCAGATCCGC
>DATKAS010000373.1:0-7179 GCA_035497855.1 Acidimicrobiales bacterium | reverse complement strand
TCGACATCCACGACCTCGAGCTCGCGAGCGGAGTAGAGCACCGGCGCGTTCGGGAAGAACGGTGCCCAGGACCCGTCATCGTTGCGCCACGCCAGCATCCCGATGCCGTCGAAGTGCGTCGCGACCGCGTGCGTGATCGTGCCGCGCGGGAAGCCGCTTCGTTCGAGGAGCGTGGCGAACGCCTGCTGGTGTGCGTCGGCGTCGGTGTCGTTGCGCAGGAGGTCATCGGCCGCGAGTGCGGGGTCGACCACGATGCGAGCGTCGCCGCTCTCGATGACCCACGCCGCGGCAGCCACGCGCACCTGATCGTCCTCGGCCCACAGCGGCTCGGCCCACGGAACCGCGGCGACATCGGCCGCGCGCAACCCGAACGTCTCGGGAGGCAACGACACCTCCGCGTAGCTGACCCGGGTCAGGCGCACGTCGCCGACGGTGATGGTGGAGGCAGGCATCAATCGCGGAAGTTCGTGAACTGGAGCGGAACGCCGAAGTCGCCCTCGCGGAGCTTGGCGATCACCTCTTGCAGGTCGTCGCGCTTCTTGCCGGTGACGCGCAGCTGGTCGCCCTGCGCCTGGCTCTGGATGCCCTTGAGCCCGAGGTCCTTGATGAACTTGTTGAGCTCTCGCGCCTTGTCGGAGGAGATGCCCGCGTTCAGCTTCGCCGTCTGACGCACGGTGCCGCCGGCGGCCTCCTCGACCTTGCCGTACTCGAGCGCCTTCAACGAGACGCCGCGCTTCACGAGCTTCTCCTCGAGCACCTGGCGTACGGCCCGGATGCGGTCCTCCGTGGAGGAGCGGATCGTCAGCTCGAGGTCGCTGGCGTCGATCGACGAGCCGGTGCCCTTGAAGTCGTAGCGAGTGGTGAGCTCCCGCTGGGCCTGATCCAGGGCGTTGCGAACCTCTTGCTTGTCGACCTCGGAGACGACGTCGAAGGTCGGCATGGCGGTTCAACCTCTCTTCGCTAGGGTGTCCGGCCTCAAGGGTCGGTGCCCGAGTGGCCAAAGGGAGCAGGCTGTAAACCTGCCGGCGCAAGCCTACGGAGGTTCAAATCCTTCCCGGCCCACACTTTCGGTTCGGTGATCCCGCTCGGGGCCCGACGAAAGGCTCCAAACCTCATGCGCACGTCGCGAATGGCGATCATCGCTGCCGGGCTCTGTCTCGTCGCGGCCGCGTGCAGCGGCGGAACGGGTCGTGGCGGGGGCGCGTCGTCGACCAGCGCCGCCGCGGCGACGACCTCCGGCGCCACCCCGACCGCCAAGATCGGTGTGATCCTGCCCGAGGCAGACGCGTCGAAGCGCTGGGAGACCGTCGACCGGCCGTACTTCGAAGATGCGTTCGCGGCTGCACACGTCGACTTCGTGATCCGGGACGCCGAAGGCGACAGGGCTCGGATGGGTGCCCTTGCCGATCAGCTCATCTCGGACGGTGTCACGGTGCTCATGATCGTGAACCTCGACGCAGAGTCGGGAGCCGCGATCGAGACCAAGGCCGCGGCAGCCGGCGTCAAGACGATCGACTACGACCGGCTCACGCCAGGCGGCTCGGCGTCGCTCTTCGTGTCGTTCGACGACGTGAAGGCGGGCGAGCTGCAGGGTCAAGGCCTCGTCGACTGCCTCGAGAAGCGGCGGGCGACGAAGCCCGCCGTCGCGGTGTTGAACGGCTCACCCGCCGATGCGGGCGCAGCCCTTCTGGCGCAGGGCTACAACTCCGTCCTCCAGCCGAAGTTCGCGTCGGGTGAGTGGACGCTGGTCGACGATCGAAGCGTCCCGGATTGGAACACGCAGCTGGCCGGCGAGATCTTCCGCGACATGCTCACGAAGGCGAGCGGGAAGGTCGATGGCGTGCTCGCCGCGAACGACGGTCTCGGCGGCGCTGCGATCGGCGTCCTCCACGCGAGCCACATGCAGGTGCCCGTGACCGGGGATGGCGCGACGGTCAGCGGCCTTCGGTCCATCCTCGCCGGAGACCAGTGCATGACGATCTACAAGCCCGCGAAGATCGAGGCTGCCGCCGCGGCAGCGGCGGCCATCGCCCTCGCCCGAGGTCAGGTGCCGGAGACGACGGGAACCGTGAAGGACACCCAGACAGGTCGTGATGTCCCCGCGATCCTCGTGACACCCCTCGCCGTCACTGCGAAGAACATCGATGTCCCGATCGACGACGGGCACGTCAGCGCGGCTGACGTGTGCCAGGGCCTCGAAAAGCAGTGCGCGGCAGCAGGTGTCGGCTGATCAGCGCGCGCCGAGGAGGTGCTCGAGGGCCAGCTGGTTGAGGCGAACGAACCCGTATCCCGGTTCTCCCACGCGGTCGGCGTCGAACTCCTCGAACGCGCTGCGATCGGCGAGGAGATCGCTCGCCGACTCACCGGGCGCGAGCGTCGGCTGCGCGAGCTCGGGCACCTTGCTCTCGGCCATGGCCGCTTGCACCTCCGGGTCGGCCCGCCAGGACGCGGCGCGCTCCTTCAGGAGGAGGTAGGTGCGCATGTTCGCTGCCGCTGACGCCCAGACGCCGGTGATGTCCTCGGTGCGCAGCGGCTTGTAGTCGAAGTGGCGCGGTCCGTCGTACGCCCGACCACCCTTCGGGCCACCGAACTCGAGCAGGTCGACGAGGAAGAACGCGCTCATCAGGTCGCCGTGGCCGAACACGAGATCCTGGTCGTACTTGACGCCGCGCTGGCCGTTGAGATCGATGTGGAACAGCTTCTCCTGCCACAGCGCCTGTGCGATGCCGTGCACGAAGTTGAGGCCGGCCATCTGCTCGTGCCCGACCTCGGGGTTCAGTCCGATCATGTCGGAGTGCTCGAGGGTCGTGATGAACGCGAGCGCATGGCCGATCGACGGGAGCAGGATGTCGCCCCGCGGCTCGTTCGGCTTCGGCTCGAGCGCGAAGCGGATGCGGTACCCACGGTCGATGACGTACTGCGCGAGCGTGTCGAGGCCTTCGCGGTACCGGTCGAGCGCGGCGCGCACGTCTTTCGCCGCATCGGTCTCGGATCCCTCCCGACCGCCCCAGAACACGTAGGTGTGTGCACCGAGCTCGTTCGCGAGGTCGAGGTTGCGCATCACCTTCCGGATGGCGAACCGGCGCACCGATCTGTTGTTGCTCGTGAACGCTCCGTCTTTGAAGACCGGGTGGAAGAACAGGTTCGTCGTCATCATCGGCACGACCATGCCGGTCTCTTCGAGGGCGCTGCGGAACCGCTTGATCAGCCGCTCGCGCTCACCGTTCTCGGTCCCGAAGGGAACGAGGTCGTCGTCGTGGAAGCTCACGCCGTAGGCGCCGAGCTCGGCCAGCCGGTTCACCGACTCGACCGGGTCGAGGGGTGGACGAGTCGCGTCGCCGAACGGGTCGCGCGCCTGCCAACCGATCGTCCACAGCCCGAACGAGAACTTGTCGTCGCGAGTCGGCTCAGCAGTCATGGCGTGCCTCCTGTCGATCCTTCCGACCCCATCGTGCCACCACCTTTCGCAGGCCGCGGCATCTCAGCTCGCGAGCCGGGTCGCGAGCAGAAGCGTGCCGTCGGGTCGGGCGAAGGTGAGGGTGCCGTCGGGTGCTCTGGCCATGGTCCAGCCGCCTTCGTGCATGGCCACGTGATGGTGATGGCAGAGGGAGACGAGGTTGGCCATGTCGGTGGGGCCGCCGTCGGGCCAGTGGACGAGGTGGTGGCCGTCGCACCAGCCCGGTGGCCGGTCACAGCCGGGGAACACGCACCCACGATCACGGACCGTCAACGCTCGGCGTTGCGCCGGGGTGATCGTGCGACTGGCGCGGCCGACGTCGATGGGAACGCCGGCTCCGTCGAGCACGACGGGGATGATGCGAGCATCGCAGGCCAGCCGGCGGGCCACGTCGGGCGAGATCGGCTGGCCGGTGGCGTCGACCGTCGCAGGCCCGGAGCCGTTTCTGAGGTCGTCGAGGCGGATCGTCACGGCGAGGGTTGGCCGGCCTCGCTCGTGGCCGGTGGCATGGCGGATGATTTCGGCGAGCGCTGCTGCTCTCCGTTGCGCCGCTGTCCGCATCGGGCCGCCCGACACCTTCTCGGCGCGCCACAGCCGTTCGTATTCGGCCGCGATCGCCGCCCGCACGACCTCGCCGTCGTCGCTGGTGTAGACGCCGTCGACAGCGATGGCGCCTTCAAACGTGGCCGATACGTGGAGCTCGTCGCCCTCTCGCCGGTTGCGGCCCTCACGATCGGGATCCGCGCGCAACAGCCAGTGCTGCAGCATCTGCGCGGTCTGATCGACCGTCAACCGACAGGCGTGCTCGACCAGCATCGCTTCGTCTCGAGCGAACACCTCGATCGTCTTGTCGCTGCGATGCGCGGCCGACGCCAGCAGCGTCGCCTTCGCCAACGACACGAGCCCACCCGCGAGCGCATGCTCGGTGCTCGGCATCGATCCGAGCCGCCGGGCCGTGCGCACGAGCATGCTGGCCGACGACCGGCTCAGCTCACACCGATGGGCCAGCCATGCCGTGCCAGATGTCGCGCCGTCATAGGCCCACGCCTTGCGCCCATCCCACACCGCCACGGCCCGGGCCATCGCCGCCTCAACGCGGCACCGCTCGGCATCCAACGCGCGCAGGTGCGCGGCCAGATCAGCATCGGACAACGACCCCGGATCGACCTCCCACACCTCGGCCACGCGCGCCCGTCCTCACGGTCAGGTTCAGCACGATCAGCATCGAGGAGAAGTACCGACATCATACGAGGGGGGTGGGACATTCAGCGCGGAACTCCGCCCCGAGGTACATGCCCAAGCACCGCATGTCGCGCGCGTCGCGCGCGACGGCCCCTCAGCCGTCCAGCAGCCGCTGCATCAGCGCGACGTCGAGCCACCGGCCGAACTTGCGACCGACCTCGCGCTCGATGCCGACCAGCTCGAACCCGCATGACCGATGCAACGCCAGCGATGGCTCCCGTGTCGCTTCGATGCGCGCCATCACGGCGTGGAAGCCGTGCCGACGCGCCACCTCGAGCATCTCGCTCAGCAAGACCTTGCCGATGCCCTGGCCGTGATGGTCGCGGCGCACGTACACAGAGTCCTCGACAGTCGTGCGGTAGGCCGCCCGCTCCTTGTAGGGCGAGAGCGACGCGAACCCAACCAACGAATCATCGTCCACGGCGACGACCGCGGCGTGAGCGCCCGACCGCTCCGCCAGCCACCCGCGCTGATCCTCCAACGACCTCGTCACGAGGTCGAACGTCGCCGTCGATGTCTCGACCTCGAGGTTGTAGATCGAGCGCATCGCCTCGGCGTCATCGAGGGTCGCGAGGCGCAGCTCCACGACGCCAGACGCTAACGGCCCGCGCTACGGCTGGAGCGGTGTTCCCGAGCCAGCGTCACGCGCACGCGCGATGCGTGCGAGTACCGACATGCGGCGATCAGGGTTGTGCGCTGAAGTCGATCGAGTCGGGGTCCTCTTCGGCAGTCGGCGCCGCTTCCAGGATGCCGATCTCACCGGTGAGGGCCTCGAGTCGCGCCCACGTGAGGACGTCGGGGTCGTTCGTGAGGAAGATCACCTGCGGGCTTCCGGCCGACCGGCTCAGCAGCTCGAGCAGCGCCGGCTTCACCGACGGATCCAATGCGAGGAACGGATCGTCGAGGAGCAGCGGGAGGCTCTCGCCTTCGGGACCCATCTGGCGCACCTCGGACAGGTGCGTCACGAGCGCGTGCGCGAGGTTGGCGGCAAGGCCACCTTCGACCGGGGTGTAGGTCTCCTGCGTGCCGTTGAGGGGGCTCGCGCCGCGCTGGAGGAGCGCCGCGGCGATGATCTCCTCGCGGTGCGCGAGCGCCCACTCGGGCGAGATGTCGCCGGCGAGCTCGCGCCACGCTTCCTGCGCGCGCCGCGGGTCGACAGGAGCCGACGGCTTCTTCTTCGTGTCAGTCGTCGCGAGCATGGTGTTCACGCGCTCGAGGTGGAAGCCGAGGTACGACTGTGCACCTGCCTCCTCCAGCGCGACCTGCTCGGCGCGCGACGCCTGCCCGATGCGACGTTGCGCGACGACCGCGACAGCCATCGACGCACCGGTCGCGAACAGCAGCGGCAGTGCGAGCATCGGCGAGACGAGCGCGACCGGCACCGACAGCCCGGCGGTCACCGCGGCGATCCGGTAGGTGAGGCGGTGGACGCGCTGCTCCTTCGCGACAGCAGCCTCGAACTCGTCGTGGAGCTCCTCGACCTTGTCCGAGACCTCCGGTGTCCCGCTGATCGGCGTGACCGACGAGGCCGTCTCGGCTGCGGGCTCCTTCGTCGACGTCACCATGTCGGCGGCAGCCCACAGCTCGCGCTGGTCGACGGCGGCGAGGAGCGTGATGCGCTCGCCGATCGGATCGACGGTCGAGAAGTCATTCGGCCCGAGGATGAGGTAGCGACGAGCAGAATTCGCGTCGAGGCCCGAGCGACTGAGGAGGTCGATCTGCCCGCCGGCGCCCACGAACTCGTGGCTCACGTCCTCGGCGGTCGTGACGTCGATGACGCGGTGGCGCTCACCCTTCGGCCGGAAGACCGCGAGGTGACGCCCGTTCGCATCGCGCAGCTCGAGGTGCACGCCGGTGCGGCTGCCCCCCAGCGCGCCGATGATCTCGCTGATGAGGCTGTCGCGTTCCGCCGGGCCGAGGCCCGCGATGACCGAGAGCCGTGGATGCAGGTCGAGCGTGAACGTGCCCCCGCCCGCCTCGATGATCACACGCTGGCACTTCACCATCGTTCGCATCGGCAGCGGGGAGGGCGCAATTGAGCCCAATAGCCCAGGTCGTGCGCTCGCTAGGATGCGGGCCCGGTTCCGGCCAGCCCGGAGCCACGCCCTCTTAGCTCAGTCGGCAGAGCACAGCCATGGTAAGGCTGGTGTCGTGGGTTCGATTCCCACAGAGGGCTCCGGGCCCGGGCCCGTCCCGAGTCCGGGCGCTTGGCGGCGTAGCTCAGTTGGTCAGAGCACTCGGCTCATAATCGAGTGGTCGTCGGTTCGAGTCCGACCGCCGCTACCAGTCACGACCCCACGACATCCAGACAGACGAACACGACAGCGGAGGGTGATCACGCGATGAGCAAGGCGAAGTTCGAGCGGACGAAGCCACACGTCAATGTGGGGACGATGGGTCATATCGATCATGGCAAGACGACGTTGACTGCGGCGATCACCAAGACGTTGGCGGAGAAGAACCCGAATGTGGCGTTCACG
>DATKAS010000372.1:0-25084 GCA_035497855.1 Acidimicrobiales bacterium | reverse complement strand
GATCGACCGCATCGTCGTCATCGGGCAGGGCACTGCGGCTGTCGCGGGACAGAGCCTCGCGTTGACCCTCGACGCGTTGACCGACAGCCTCGATCTCCGAGTCGACGCGACACCCGCGACCGAGCTCTCGGGGTTCGGCATGCGCCCCGACATGACGGACACCCTCGTCATCGCGATCAGCCAGTCCGGAACGACGACCGACACGAACCGAACGGTCGACGTCGCGCGCTCGCGCGGCGCGGCGGTGATCGGCATC
Organism: Acidimicrobiales bacterium; assembly: GCA_035497855.1. Classification (GTDB taxonomy): domain Bacteria; phylum Actinomycetota; class Acidimicrobiia; order Acidimicrobiales; family DATKAS01; genus DATKAS01. Next base: position 24,828 of record DATKAS010000372.1, on the reverse strand, counting down.
GTCAACCGCCGGCACAGCGACCTGACGGAGCGCACCGACGGCGTGCTGTACACGTCCGATGGCCGTGACGTCGAGATGAGCGTCGCATCGACGAAGGCGTTCTACGCGCAGGTGGCCGCAGGGATCCTGCTCGCGTGTGGCATCGCCGAAGTGGTCGGCGCGCCTGACCGTGCGGCGCGCTCCGATCTGCTCAGCGGGCTGCGTGACCTTCCCGACGCGATGCGACAGGTGATCGCCGGACGAGCTGCCATCGCCGACGCGGCGCAGAGGCTCGCGCCCGCCCGGCGGTACTGGGCGGTCGTCGGGAACGGTCTCAACCGCGTCGCCGCCGAAGAAGCGCGCATCAAGCTCTCCGAGCTCTGCTACAAGTCGATCGCCTGCGACGCGACCGAGGACAAGAAGCACATCGACCTGTCCTCCGAGCCGCTCATCCTCGTGTGCGCAGCCGGGCTCGTCGGGTCGAACGCCGACGATGTCGCGAAGGAAGTCGCGATCTACCGAGCGCACAAAGCGGCGCCGATCGTGATCGCGAGCGATGGTGACGAGCGCTTCAACGCGGCGCAGGCTGTGATCTCGGTGCCGGAAGTCCACCCCTCGCTCGCGTTCGTCGTGTCGGCCATGGCAGGGCACCTCTTCGCCTACGAAGCCGCGCTCGCCATCGACGCGCAGGCCCGTCCCCTCCGGGAGGCGAGGGCCGCGATCGAGGCGGCCGTCGAGGCCGAGGTGCGCGACGACGACCTGCTGGGATGGCTCACCCCTCGACTCGAGCCCGTCGCACGGCGCTTCCTCGACGGCCTGCGCAGCAACGCCTATGACGGCCATCTCGAGGCGAGCACGGCAGTGCGAGTCGCGTCTCTCCTGCGCTACGCGACGTCGACCGCCCCGCTCGACGCCTATGAGATCGAGCACGGGCGTGTGGGCACTCCGAGCGCGGTCGTCGAGGACCTCAGCCAAGCGCTCACGCGCGCTGTGGAGGAGCTCACCCGTCCGATCGACGCGATCAAGCATCAGGCGAAGACCGTGACCGTCGGGATCTCCCGATCCGACGAGACGTTGCTCGCGGTGCCGCTCGTGCAGGCGGTGCTCGACGCGGGTGCGCCGCGCGACCGGCTCGGGTATCGCTCCTTGCGCAAGCTCGGTGCGCTCGACGCCGCGGTCGAGGCGGTCATCGGCTTCACGCGCTACCGCATCGACGGTGACCCGCTCAGCGACCAAGCGATGATCGCCGTCGTCGACCGCGGCGGCATCGGCCGCGACCTCGAGTCGCGTACCGAGCGCAACCCACGGTTGCGAGGCACGAAGCGGCGCGTCGCAGTGGAGCGTGAGGTGATGGCTGCGCGCGGCCGGTCCGATGGGCGCACGCTGGTGTTCGTTCCCGAGGTGAAAGGCTCCGAGACGACCGGCATCACGTTGCTCCACGTGCGCTGGGTCCGCCGCCTGTCCGCGGCAGCGGCACGCATCGTCCTCGAGGGGTACGGCCGCTACGGCGCGCTCGTCGATGCCGTGACCGAGACAGAGCCGACCTTCCGCGACGACCTCCTCGGGACGATCGATGTCGTCGATCTCCTGACCGAGTCCCTCCAGCGGCTCGCCGACCGCTGGCGCGCGTGATCGGAGTCGGCATCGACGCGGTGGAGATCGACCGCTTCCGCCTCGCGCTGCAGCGCACGCCGCGCCTCGCCGAGCGGCTCTTCTCCGACGCGGAGCGGGCCTACGCGGCGCGACGACGTGATCCGACGGAGCGCCTTGCGGCGCGGTTCGCCGCGAAGGAAGCGGTGATGAAGGCGATGGGCGTCGGGCTGTGGAAGTTCAACTTCCGCGACGTCGAAGTGGTGAGGGGGCCGCTCGGCGCGCCCGCCGTCAAGCTCGAGGGGAAGGCCGCTGCACTCGCGGAGGCCCGGGGGATCACCGAGTGGAAGCTCTCGCTCACCCACACCGAGCGCACCGCGCAGGCGATCGCCATCGCGCTCTAGTCAGACTGCTTCGAACACCAACGCCGTGTGGCGGGCGACCCGTCGACGGGGTCGCTCCGGATCGGGGAGCGAGCGCAGCGCGGCGAGAGCCGGTGCCACGACGCGCTGCCAGTCGTCGTCGCCGAGGTCGAGGAGGATGCCGTACCCGCGGGTCTCGATCCGGTGGATGAGCGCGGCGGGCGTCTCGTCGAACTCCTGAGGTGCGGTCTCGATGCGCTCGACGAGGTCGAGGCCAGCAGGCGCCGCGAGTGCGACGAGGTTGTCGGGATCGTCCTGACGTGCCCCGTGGATCGCTACGTGGAAGTCGACGGTGACGGCGTCGATGTCGTCGGGATCGCACGCGGCGCGTGACGGGATGATCACGAAGCGGCCGCCCGGCACCAGCGCTCTGCGGGCCTCACGCAAGGTCGCATCGACGCTGCCGACGAGCTGGAAGACCCAGACTGCGACGACGTTCGGCACCGATGCGGACGCGACCGGCAACGCCATGACGTCGCCGAGTGCCACGCGGGAGCCGAGCCGTTCGTGTGCGAGCTCGAGCATGTTGATCGAGAGGTCGACGCCGACGACCGGGTGTCCCGACTCGGTGAGCGGGAGTGCCACCGATCCCGTTCCGATCCCGATCTCGAGCGTCGTGCCGGGCCGCAGGTAGGAGGCGATCGAGCGAGCGAACGATCCCCCTCGTCTGATGCCACCTCGACTCTCTTCGTAGATCGCGGCGATCCGGTCGAAGCTGATCGAGGCCGCGGGCTCGCTCATGGCGACAGCCTGGCATCATCGGAAGCGGATGATCCCCATCGTTTCGCCCGAGGAGATGGCAGCGATCGACGCGGCCGCGCCCGAGCCGGTCGAGGTGCTGATCGGGCGCGCGGGTGGCGCGGTCGCACGAGCGGCGGTGCAGCTGCTCGGCGGCACCTACGGCCGGCGAGTCGTCGTGCTCGCCGGGAAGGGCAACAACGGCAACGACGGACGTGAGGCAGCGCGACGGCTGCGACGTCGCGGGGTGCGCGTGCTCGAGGTCGACGCGCTCGCCGCACCGAGCGAGCTGCCGGCCGCGGATCTGGTCATTGACGCTGCGTTCGGCACGGGCTTCCGCGGCGCGTGGCGCGCACCCGACACCGTCGCACCGGTGCTCGCGGTCGACATCCCGAGCGGCGTCGACGGCCTGAGTGGCGCGGTGTCGGAGCGTGTCATGACGGCGGTGCGCACCGTCACGTTCGCAGCGCTGAAGCCAGGGCTGCTACTCCCCCCCGGCCGGGGGCACGTAGGTGAGATCGAGGTCGCCGACATCGGCCTCGACGTGTCCGGCGCCACGGCGTGGTTACTGACCGACGACGATGTCGCGGCCATCGTGCCGCCGCGGGCGATCGACGCGCACAAGTGGAAGGCGGCAGTGTGGATCGCGGCGGGCTCACCCGGGATGACCGGCGCCGCGCACCTCTCGGCGCGTGGCGCGCAGCGCGCCGGCGCCGGCTATGTCCGTCTGGGCACGCCGGGCGTCGCGCATGACGAAGCGGCGCCCCAGGAGGTCGTCGGCTTCGCGCTGCCGTCCGAGCGATGGGCGAGCAGGGTGCTCGCCGACCTTCGCAGGTTCCACGCACTCGTCGTCGGGCCCGGGCTCGGCCGGTCGGATAGTGCGGTGAGCGACGTGCTCGCATTGGTGGAGTCGGCCGAGGTGCCGGTCGTCGTCGACGGCGACGGGCTCTTCGCGGTGGCCCGACGTCCCGAGGTCGCGCGCGCACGGTCGCACCCCCTCGTGCTGACGCCCCACGATGGCGAGTTCGAGGCCCTGACCGGTCGCCCGCCCGGAGCGGACCGCCTCGCGGCCGCGCGTGCACTCGCGAGCGACCTCGGGTGCGTCGTGTTGCTCAAGGGCTCCGCGACTGTGGTCGCCGACGGCACCGGTCGCGTGCTCGTCGCCGATCAAGGCAGCCCACGACTCGCGACAGCGGGCACGGGCGATGTGCTGTCCGGGATCATCGGCGCGTTCCTCGCACGTGGTGTGCCCGCGCTCGAAGCGGCGGCCGCCGGCGCCTTCGTGCACGGCCGCGCCGGCAACCTAGGCTGGCCGGACGGCCTCGTCGCCGGTGATCTCCCCGATCTCGTCCCTGTCGTCCTCGACTCGCTCCACGTGCCCCCCTTGGAGGCTTGATGACTGCCGTTCGTGACGTGATGACGACGAACGTCATCTCGTTCACCCGTGATGAGCCCGTCGCCGACGCGATGAAGCGTCTCCTCGACGCCCGCGTGAGCGGCGGCCCCGTGATCGACGGCGACAGCAAGGTGGTCGGGATGCTCACCGACAGCGACCTCATCGTGCAGGACGCACAGCTCCACGCGCCGACGGCGATCGCGATCCTGGGTGTCGTCGTCGCTCTCCCGGGATCGAAGCGTGAGTTCGAGGAGGACCTCCACAAGCAGCTGGGGTTGACGGTCGGCGAGGTCATGGGGGACGAGCCCGTGACGATCGACGCGGATGCGCCTGTCGAAGACGCGGCCACGGTCATGCACGACAAGGACGTGTCCCGCCTGGCCGTCATCGACGCGGAGGGGCGACTCGTCGGTGTGATCGCGCGCGGCGACATCCTCCGCTACATCGTGAGCGGGCGGGGCGACAGCTGACGCGCACCGCCGCGGTCCGCCCCACCGTCGCCGAGATCGATCTCGACGCGATCCGCCACAACGTCGCCCTGCTCCGCCGCGTCGCGTCACCCGCTGCGCTCTGCGCGATCGTCAAGGCGGACGGCTATGGCCACGGGGCGCTGCAGGTCGCAGTCGCCGCTCTCGAGGCCGGGGCGACCATGCTCGGCGTCGCGCTCGTCGAGGAAGGCGTCGCGCTGCGCGACGCCGGCATCATCGCGCGCATCCTCGTGCTCTCCGAACCTCCGCTCGACGCCATGGAGCTCACGCTCGCGAGCAACCTCGAGCCCGCGGTGTACACCCGCGACGGCGTGCAGGCGGCGCTCCGGGCCGTGCTGCGCGCTCCAGGCGCCCCCGTGTGGCCCATGCACCTGAAGGTCGACACCGGGATGCACCGCGTCGGCTGCGCCCCAGACGACGCCGTGGCGCTCGCAGCCGCGATCCAGGGCCGGCCCGAGCTCGTGCTCGGAAGCGTCTGGACACACGGCGCCGTCGAGGACGACCCCGACAACGACTTCACGCTGAGGCAGCTCACCGTGTTCGACGACGTCGTCCGTCGCATCGGCGCCCAGTCGGTGCCGATCCCCTTCACCCACGCCGCGAACTCCGCGGGCACGATCGCCTTCCCCGCCGCTCGGCACGACCTCGTTCGCTGTGGCATCGCGATCTATGGGCTCCCGCCCTCGCCCGCGATCGCAGCGCTGATCCCCGAGCCAGGGCTGCGGCCGGCGATGCGAGTCACCTCCGCGGTGTCCCTCGTGAAGGTCGTGCCCGCGGGTGACGGCGTGTCGTACGGCCTGCGCCACACGTTCGCTGACAGCACCGTCGTCGCGACCGTGCCGATCGGCTACGCGGATGGCGTGCGGCGCGACCTCGGCCTCAGAGGCGGTCAGGTGCTCATCGGCGGCAAGCGTCGACCGATCGTCGGGATCGTCACCATGGATCAGCTGATGGTCGCGGTCGACGAGTCGGTGCACATCGGCGACGAGGTGGTGCTGATCGGTGCGCAAGGCGACGAGCACATCACGGCGACCGAGTGGGCCGAGCGCCTCGACACGATCAGCTACGAGGTCGTGTGCGGCATCAGCGCTCGCGTGCCTCGAGTGCACCTGGGTGAGTCGGCATGATCACCGACGTCCACGGCGTGCGCGTCGGTCACTGGACGCATCCCGAGGCGCAGACGGGTTGCACCGTGGTGCTGCTCCCGGACGGGACGATCGCATCGGGCGAGGTGCGCGGCGGAGCGCCGGCGACTCGTGAGTTCGACCTGCTCGCACCCGAACGCATGGTCAACCGGCTCGACGCCGTCGTGCTGACCGGTGGTTCGGCGTTCGGTCTGGCCGCGGCCGACGGGGTCATGCGGTGGTGCGCCGAGGAAGGGTTCGGCTTCGCGACCGGTGCCGGGCCGGTGCCGATCGTCGTGACGATGGCGTTGTTCGACCTGCTCGTCGGCGATGGCTCCGTGCGTCCGGGCCCGGTCGAGGGCTACGCCGCGTGCGCGGAGGCGAGGACCGGTGTGGTGCAGCTCGGCCGCATCGGTGCCGGAGCAGGAGCGACGATCGGCAAGTGGCGCGGCCGTGAGCACGCGCGACCCGGCGGGCTCGGCGGCGCGACGGTGCGTGACGGCGAGCTCGTGGTCAGCGCGCTCGTCGCCGTGAACGCGGTCGGCGACATCGACGACGGCAGTGAGCCCGGCTGGCCGCCGCCCCCGCCCGACGTCTTCGGTGCCGACAGCCCCGTCATGCAGAACACCAGCATCGGTCTCGTCGCGACGAACGCGACGCTCGACAAGGTCGGTTGCCTGCTCGTCGCGCAGGGGGGTCACGACGGTCTCGCCCGATCGCTCACGCCCTCACACTCACGGGGCGACGGCGACGCGATCGTCGCCGCGGCGACTGGTCCTGTCGAAGCGATGGTCGACCATGTGCGGTTCCTCGCCGTGCGGGCGGTGGAGCGAGCGGTCCGGTCGGTCGGGCCCGCCGGGCACCCCTGACGCCCGGCCTTGCCGTGGAGGCCGGCCTCCGACCTTGTCGTCTCCAATAGCCTGTCCGGCCTGTGGTGACACTCAGCGCGCTGGCCGTTGAAGCGTCGACGTGCACCCGCTGCGCCCTGGCCGCCGGGCGCACGCAGGTCGTGTTCGGGATGGGACGTCCTGACGCGGACCTGCTCTTCGTCGGCGAAGGCCCCGGCGCGGAGGAGGATCGCCAAGGCCTCCCCTTCGTCGGGCGCTCCGGCAAGCTGCTCGACCGGCTGCTGGCCGAGGAGCTCGGGCTCACTCGCGACCAGTGCTACATCGCCAACGTCGTCAAGTGCCGGCCTCCCGAGAACCGCGATCCTCGACCAGAGGAGATCGCAGCGTGCCGGCCGTGGCTCGCGCAGCAGGTGGAGCTCATCGAGCCGAAGGTGGTCGTGACGCTCGGACGGTTCGCAGCGCAGCTCCTCCTCGACACGAGCGATGGCATCACGAAGCTTCGTGGGCGCACCTACCCGTTCGGCGACGCCGTGCTCGTTCCCACGCTGCATCCCGCCGCCGCGCTCCGCGGTGGTGCCGAACCGCTCGCGCAGATGCGGGCCGACTTCGTGCGGGCCAAGCTCGCGCTCGCGACATGACGTCCGTCTCCCTGCGCAGCAAGGGCGTCGACGACACGCACGTCGCGGCGGCCGCGATCGCATCGATCGCGCGCCCCGGCGACCTGATCCTCCTCGTCGGTGAGCTCGGCGTCGGCAAGACCGCGTTCGTGCAAGGGTTCGCGCGTCGGCTCGGCGTCACCTCGCCCGTCACGAGCCCGACGTTCACGCTGGTGCACCGTTACGAGGGTGACGTCGTGGTCCACCACGTGGACGTGTACCGGCTCGAGCGCCTGAGCGAGGTCACCGATCTCGGGCTCTCCGAGATGCTGGACGAAGGCGTGACGCTCATCGAGTGGGGTGACGCGGTCGCGCCCGCGCTTCCGGCGGACTTCCTCGAGGTGCGGCTCTCGTACGTCGACGAGGACGACGACGCGCGCGACATCGCGATCACGGCCGTCGGCCCGTCGTGGGCGGGGCGAGCGGCTTCGATCCGAGCGGTGCTCGAACGCTGATGCTGATCCTCGGCATCGAGACCGCGACCCATCAGGTCGGTTGCGCCATAGGCGGGCACGAGGGAGTGCTCGCACTGTTCGAGTCGTCGCGGCACCGCCGTCACGCCGAGACCCTCGTCCCCGCGATCGACTTCGTCACGAAGCAGGCCCGTATCGGCCTCGACGAGATCGGTGTGATCGCAGTCGACGTCGGTCCCGGCCTGTACACCGGGCTGCGGGTAGGGGTGGCGACCGCGAAGGCGATGGCGAGCGCGCTCCGAGTGCCGATGGTCGGCGTCCCGAGCCTCGACTTGCTCGCTCTGCCACTCCGCCACACGAACCGCACGATCGTGACGGTCATCGACGCCCGGCGGGGCGAGCTGTTCTACGCCTTCTACCGGTCGGTGCCCGGTGGGGTGCAGCGGCTGACGCCCCATCAGGTCGGCAAGCCGGGCGACCTCGCGTCGGAGCTGCAGGCGATGGGCCGGGACACGTTGCTCGTCGGCGACGGCGCTCGGCGGTACTCGGCCGAGTTCGAGGACCTGAGAGGCGTGGAGCTGGCCGAGCAGGCGCTGGCCCATCCCTCGGCGGCGCCGCTCGTCCAGCTCGCACACTCGTACGCTCTGAGGGAGGAGTTCGTGAACCCGTGGGACCTCGAGCCGGTCTACCTCCGCCGGCCCGACGCCGAGATCAACTGGGAGACCAGAGACAGCCGATGAGCGCCGCACGCATGCCGCGGGACGTCACGGAGCCGCTCGACGTGAACATCGCGTTGATGCACCGGCGAGATGTCCGCCACGTGATGCCCATCGAGCAGCGCGTCTACCCACGCGGCTGGAGCAAGGGGGTGTTCATGCGGGAGATCGCGCAGCGGTCCACGCGCTGCTACCTCACCGCGAAGGTCGGCAGCATGCTCGTCGGGTATGCGGGGATGCTCCTGGCCCCCGACGAGGCGCACATCACGAACGTCGCCGTCGCGCCCGATTGGCAGCGCCACAAGCTCGCGACGCGGCTGCTGCTGACGCAAGCGAGGGTCGCGTCGTGGCGAGGCGCCCGCTCTCTCACGCTCGAGGTGCGACCGAGCAACCGTGGCGCGCAGGACCTCTACCGCCAGTTCGGGTTCGTGCCGGCGGGGATGCGCAAGCTCTACTACCGCGACCCCGACGAGGACGGCATCATCATGTGGGCGCACGACATCGACGAGCCCGCGTACCTCGCTCGGCTGCGTGAGATCGAGGCGACCGTGCCCGGCACGACGACGATCGACGACGAGGTTTGGAAGTGACGGTGGGGAAGTGACCGCCGTCGACGTGAACACGTGCATCCTCGGGATCGAGACGAGCTGCGACGAGACGGCTGCCGCCGTCGTGGTCGGCGGCACCAATGTCCTGTCGTCCGTGGTCTCGAGCCAAGTCGACCTCCACGCCCGGTTCGGCGGGGTCGTCCCGGAGATCGCCGGGCGTGCCCACGTCGAGATGCTCACACCGGTCATCGCGCAGGCGATCGTCGAAGCCGGCATCGACGACGATCGCATCGACGCGGTTGCGGCCACCGTCGGTCCGGGCCTCGTCGGATCGCTGCTCGTCGGCGTCAGCGCGGCGAAGGCGCTCGCCCTCGTGTGGGACGTGCCGTTCGTCGCGGTGAACCACCTCGAGGCTCATCTCTACGCGGCGCTGCTCGAGGAACCGGAGCTCGCGCTCCCTGTCGTGGTGCTGCTCGTGTCGGGCGGCCACACGATGCTGGTCGAGATGCGCGACCACGGCAGGTACCGCCTGCTCGGCCAGACGATCGACGACGCAGCGGGCGAGGCGTTCGACAAAGTCGCCCGGTTCCTCGGCCTCGGCTATCCCGGCGGTCCCGCGATCGATCGCGAGGCGATGAGCGGCGACCCGGAGGCGATCGCGTTCCCTCGGGCGATCCTGGACGAGGGCCTCGACTTCTCGTTCAGCGGGCTGAAGACAGCCGTCGTGCGTTACGTGCGGGCGAACCCCGACGTGAGCACTGCCGACGTCGCGGCCTCGTTCCAGCAGGCGGTCGTCGACGTGCTCCTCACGAAGGCACGGCGCGCGGCCAAGCAAGTCGGCGCGCGCGGCCTCTGCCTCGGCGGCGGGGTTGCCGCGAACTCCTTGCTGCGCGAGCAGTTCCTCGACGTGTGCGAAGCAGACGAGTTGCACGGCTTCCTGCCGAGCCGCCCGATGTGCACCGACAACGCGGCGATGATCGCGAGCGCGGCGTGGTGGCGGCTGCAGTCCGATGGGCCGTCACCGCTCGACACCGGCGCCGACCCGAGCCTGAGGCTCGTCCTCGTCGACTAGAGCTGGATCAAGCCCGCATAGGTCGGCGTGAAGCCGCACGCCTCGAGGTAGAAGGCGCGGAGGTGGTCCTCGAAGTCGACGTGCAGCCACTCGCAGCCGGCGGCTCGAGCGTGATCGGTGGCGACCCCGACGAGCTCCGTGGCGATCCCGCGTCGACGGTGTGAGGCGCTCACGAGCGTGTCGAGGATGAACGCGTGGGCGGCGCCATCCCACGCGACGTTGACGAAGCCGACGAGAACGTCGTCATCGCGTGCGGTGACCCAGCCGAGGCTGTGGCGATCGAGCTGCGCGACCCAGTCGTCCTCGAGCACCCGATGCTCGAACCCTTCTGCGTGGAGGCGGTTGAGCTCGTCGTTCGTGAGCGCGCCGCGCCACTCGTGCACAACGGTCATGTGCGCACGTACTCCCATCCCTCCTGCCACGCGAAGTCCGCGTCGACGAGCTCCTCGAGGGGCGTGCCGTCGAGGAGGTGGTCGAATGCCCAGCGTGTGGCGGCGTGCCCGATCACGAGCACCCGCTCGCCGGTCCACCGGAGGTCGAGATCGTCGAGGAAACGACCCACGCGCTGCACCGCCGCCCGCCAGCTCTCCCCGCCGGGATACGGCTCGTCGAGGTTCTCTCGTCGGCGACCCGCGAACCAGTCGACCGGCGTGCCGTTGCGGGCGCCGTAGTCGCACTCCCGAAGCCGCCAGTCGGCGAGGATGGGGATCTCGGTCTCGTCGAACGCAATCGCTGCGGTCTCGACCGCACGCGCGAGGTCCGAGGTGAACACGGTGTGGATCCCGTCGACCTTCCGGCGGGTGCCCAGCTCCGCGGCCTGCGCGCAGCCGGCCGGGGAGAGGCGGCCCGGCAGCCACCCCGTGGCGATGCCGTGCTCGTTGTCCTCGGTGGTCGCATGCGTCTCGAAGACGATCTCGATCGCCACGTCGGGCCACGGTATTCGCCCGGCCGGTGCCGCCGGAGGCCCGATCGGGCCTCTATGGGGGCGAGTTCGAGGAAGGTGGCGTCGGCCCGGTTGCACATGGCGGCGGGCGCTCCTAGCCTTAGCACTCGACCCATGAGAGTGCTAACCACGGAGGCTGGCGAATGAACCTCAAGCCCCTCGACGATCGCATCGTCGTGAAGGCCAACGAGGCCGAGGAGAAGACCGCTTCGGGCCTCGTCATCCCTGACACCGCCAAGGAGAAGCCCCAGCAGGGCACCGTGCTCGCCGTCGGCCCCGGCCGCCGTTCCGAGCAGACCGGCGAGATCATCCCGCTCGATGTGAAGGTCGGCGACACCGTCGTCTACTCGAAGTACGGCGGCACAGAGATCACCGTCGACGGCGAGGACCTCCTGATCCTCTCCGGTCGCGACGTGCTCGCCGTGATGGCCAAGTAGCACCGTGGCCAAGATCCTCAAGTTCGACGACGACGCGAGGCGCGCCCTCGAGGCGGGTGTCAACAAGCTGGCCAACTCGGTCAGGGTGACGCTCGGCCCGAAGGGTCGCAACGTCGTGCTCGACAAGAAGTTCGGCGCTCCCACGATCACCAACGACGGTGTCTCGATCGCTCGCGAGGTCGAGCTCGAGGACCCGTTCGAGAACATGGGCGCGCAGCTGGTGAAGGAAGTCGCCACCAAGACCAACGACATCGCCGGCGACGGCACCACGACCGCGACCGTTCTCGCGCAAGCGCTCGTGCACGAGGGTCTGCGCAACGTCACGGCTGGAGCGAGCCCGCTCGTGCTCAAGAAGGGCATCGAGAAGGCAGTCGCTGTTGCCGTCGAGGCGATCAAGGATCAGGCGAAGGAGATCGACGACAAGTCCGAGATCGCACAAGTCGCCGCGATCTCCGCGGCCGATCCCTCCATCGGCGAGGTGATCGCGGACGCGATCGACAAGGTCGGCAAGGACGGCGTCGTCACCGTCGAGGAATCCAACACGTTCGGCATGGAGCTCGATTTCGTCGAGGGCATGCAGTTCGACAAGGGCTACCTGTCGCCGTACTTCGTCACTGACCCCGACCGGCAAGAGTCCGTGCTCGAGGAGCCGTTCATCCTCCTCGTCAATGGCAAGGTCAGCACCGTCCAGACCGTGCTGCCCGTGCTCGAGAAGGTGATCCAGGCGGCGCGCCCGCTGCTGATCGTCGCCGAGGACGTCGAGGGCGAGGCGCTCGCCACGCTCGTCGTGAACAAGATCCGGGGCACGTTCTCGTCGGTCGCGGTGAAGGCGCCCGGCTTCGGCGATCGTCGCAAGGCGATGCTGCAGGACATGGCCATCCTCACCGGTGGTCAGGTCATCGCCGAAGAGGTCGGGCTGAAGCTCGAGAACACCACCCTCGATCTGCTCGGTCGGGCCCGCAAAGTCATCGTCACCAAGGACGAGACGACGATCGTCGAGGGCGCGGGCTCCGACGAGGACGTGAAGGGCCGCATCAACCAGATCAAGGGTGAGATCGAGAACACCGACTCCGACTGGGATCGCGAGAAGCTGCAGGAGCGCTTGGCCAAGCTCTCCGGTGGCGTCGCGGTCGTGAAGGTCGGAGCGGCCACCGAGGTCGAGCTCAAGGAGAAGAAGCACCGCATCGAAGATGCGCTCTCGGCCACGCGTGCCGCGATCGAAGAAGGTGTCGTCGCCGGTGGTGGCGTCGCTCTGCTGCGGTGCCGCTCGGCGGTCGCGTCGCTCGTCTCGTCACTCGATGGCGACCTCGCCACGGGTGCTCGCTCGGTGTGGACTGCTCTCGAGGCTCCTGCTCGGCTGATCGCCGACAACGCGGGCGCGGAGGGCGCGCTCGTCGTGCAGCACATCGAGCGAGAGACCGGCTCGATGGGCTTCAACGCGGCGACCGGCGACTACGAAGACCTCGTGAAGGCCGGCGTCATCGATCCTGCGAAGGTCACGCGTGCGGCGCTGCAGAACGCGGCGTCGATCGCGGGCCTGCTGCTGACCACCAACGTCCTCATCGCCGACAAGCCCGAGAAGGAGCCGGCGATGGCCGGTGGCATGGGCGGGATGGGCGGCATGGGCGGCATGGGCGGGATGGGGATGATGTAGCCCTCGTCCCCTCGAACGACGACTGCGCCCCGGGGCTTTGTCCCGGGGCGCTCTCGCGTCCTGCCGTTAGCATCGAACGCATGGCCGAACATCCGCCGCCCGATCCCGCGAAGCTCCTCGAGTTCTGGATGGAGTGGGAGCGCGGCGAGGAGACGCCCGGACGGGTGATGGCGAACCTCAAGACGCACGGACTGCGTCAGCTGCTCGAGCGCCTCGGCGCCGAGACCGCGCCGGCGGGGTGACCGCACCGATCCCACGCCCGGCCGACTTCCGCGCCGGTGGGCCGCCGCCGTGGGCGGACCTCGACGAAGGACAGCGGGTCGTCGATCTGGCTCGTGCCCGCGCGTGCCTGACGGGGCGAACGGGCAAGCCGGCGGAGATCGAGCACCCCGACGACCGCGTGTCGGCGGTGCTCGTGCCGCTGTTCGAAGAACATGGCGAGCTCCGCGTCGTGCTGACGCTGCGCAACGCCCACCTGCGCAGCCACGCAGGGCAGGTGAGCTTCCCCGGCGGACGGCTCGATCCCGGTGAGGACGTGATCGCTGCGGCGCTCCGCGAAGCCCGCGAGGAGACCGCGCTCGATCCCGACGGCGTCGAGATCATCGGCGAGCTCGATCACCTGCGCACGATCGTCAGCAGCTCGTTCATCGTGCCGGTGGTGGGCGTGCTCCCGGGTCGGCCCGAGCTCACCCCGAACCCCGCCGAGGTCGACCGCATCTTCGACGTGTCGACGACGAACCTGCTCGCTGATGGTGTGTACCGCGAGGAGCATTGGGGGGTCGGGAGCGTCGACAGAGCGGTGTGCTTCTTCGAGGTCGAGGGCGAGACGGTGTGGGGCGCGACGGGCACGATGCTCAAGAACCTGCTCATGCTGTCGTTGGGGATCATGTGATCACGCCGATCGGCTTCGACTCGGTCGCGGGCGGCGCGGTGACGCTCCGGCCTTGGGAGCCCGCGGACGTGTCGTTCGTGTACGACGCCTGTCAGGACCCGGAGATCCAGCGGTGGACGAACTTGCCGTCGCCGTTCAAGGCCTCCGACGCGATCGCGCTGCTGCACCTCTCCTCGTCGTTGCGGGAGGAGGGGAAGGCAGCGCTGTTCGCGATCACCTCCACCGACCAGGGCGAGCTGCTCGGTGCAGTGTCGGTCCGCGACATCGACCGCCGGCGCCGTCACGGGCTGGTCGGGTACTGGGTCGCCGTCGAAGCCCGCGGTCGAGGCGTCGCGACGGCTGCCGTGCGAGCCCTCGCGTCGTGGGCGCTCGCGACGCTCGAGCTCGACGAGGTGCATGCGGACGTGCTGCTCGGCAACGACGCGTCCGCGAGGGTGCTCGAGCGGTGTGGTTTCGGGTCCGACGGCGAGGGCAGCTGCAGCCAGCGCGGCCTCTCACTTCCCTCGACCCGGTACGTGCTGCGCCGGCGCCGCGACGCGTCGTAGGCCCGCACATGCGCGTCGCCATCCCTCGCGGCGTACCGTTGCTCCGTGTCAGACAACGGCGGATCGCGCGCAGCCGACATCGATCCACACCGCTTCGCCGTCCACACCGCGTCGCCGCGGGGCCTCCGGCAGGCCTACGTGCGAGAGGGGATGGGCGGCATCCCGCTCCTCCTCGTGCACGGATGGCCCGAGACCAAGCGGATCTACTGGAAGGTCATCGAGCCCCTCGCCGATGCCGGCTTCGACGTCGTCGTGCCCGACCTCCGTGGCTTCGGCGACAGCGACGTCGCGAGCGGGTTCCACGACGTGCCTGCCCACAGCCGCGACCTCTACGCGCTCGTGCACGATCACCTCGGTCTGGATGACGTCGTGCTCTGCGGAGGTGATCTCGGCGGCCCCGTGATCCAAGACCTGTCGCTGCGCTATCCCGAGTGGATCGATCGGATGGTGCTCTTCAACTCGCCACTCCCGTTCGACAAGGAGCAGATGGCGGGGATGCAGACGCGGCCCGCCGCGGAGGCGAGTGACTACTTCGTGCGCCAGGGCACCGATCCCGACGGCCTTGCCGCCGAGCTCGACACACCGGAGAAGCGCCGTCGTTACATCGCGACCTTCTACACGTCGCGCTTCTGGGCGCATCCGGGCGCGTTCGTGGAACGCGGAGCGACGGGACGGTTCGGCGCGAGCGAAGTCGTGGACTTCCACACCGAGCCGTTCGCCGACGGCAAGAAGCTGCGAGCGTCGTTCGGGGGATACGAGAGCTCGTTCTCCGGCGCAGCGCGCAGCGAGCCGACGACGATGCGCGGACCGAACCCGACGCGGTGCCTGATCTTGTTCGGCTCGTCCGATCACGTCATCTACCCCGAGTTCGATCGCATGGCCGCGGTCGTCTTCCCGAACCACGTCGGGCCGTACCTCCTCCGCGACTGCGGGCACTTCGTTCCGTGGGAATCGCCGCATGCGCTGGTGAGCGGCCTGGTCGCGTTCTGCGGCGATCGCCTGATGCCTCCCCGCTGATGTCAAGGGGTTGATTCGGCTTCGCTGCGGGTCCACCATGGGTGCACTCCCCTCTGTGGGGGAGGTTCGATCCCGTCGAGATCACGGGAGGTTGAGTTGGCTTCATCCACCCCCGAGGCGGAGGAAGCTCCGCCGGGCTGAGCACTCGCGGGGGAGGGCTCGGCAGCCTGGAAGGTCGCTCGCCGCAGCCCCGTCCGCAGGTCATCGCCACGCACGGACGTGCGCCCACACCTGACCGGCTGCGAGCCGGCTGCGCCGCGCTGCATCCCTCGCTGTGCCCGATGACCGGCGGCTCCGCAACGCCCCGAGGAGCGGGGGGCCGCTTCCTCGGGAACACCATCCCTGTTCTCCCGGCGTCGGCCTTTCCTCAGGACGCCGGGACTTCTCGCGCAATCCGTTCCGTACGCAATAGGGTGCGCGCATGCCGACTCTGTCGTTCGAAGGTGAGACCCACCAAGAGATCGTCAGCAAGGTGAAGAAGTGGCTCGCGTCCCAAGCAGGCGACGAGCGGCTCTCACCCGGCGATGCCGTGATCGCGACTGCGGACCTCACGAAGGAAGCCCTGCGGGTCGTTGCCGCGGCCGCGCCCGAGCCGATCGCCCAGAACGACATCGTCAAGGCGCTGACGAACATCGGGTTCAAGACGACCGATGCGACTCGCGACGCGGTCCTGCAGTCGCTCAACGCACTGTCGACGGTCACCGGCGGGAGCTTGGTCAAGCAGGTGAGCGACGCCCAGGCCGCGGCCATGTGGGAGATGAACCAGCAGGTCGCGAAGCAGGTGCTGAAGAGCCTCCGAGGCAAGCGCGCGTAGCCATCGGGGTGCGCTGACCCCCGAGTGGGCGGCGGTACGCTCTCCCTTTCCCCCACTTGGCACGAGGGAGGCAGCGTGGCTGAGGTGGAGATCGGCCTGGGGAAGTCAGGTCGCCGCGCGTATGGGTTCGACGACATCGCGATCGTGCCCAGTCGCCGCACGCGCGACCCCGAAGACGTCGACATCTCGTGGGAGATCGATGCGTTCCGGTTCGAGCTGCCGCTCATGGGCGCGGCGATGGATGGCGTGGTCTCGCCCCACACTGCGATCGAGATCGGTCGCCTCGGCGGCGTCGGCGTGCTCAACCTCGAAGGCTTGTGGACTCGGTACGAAGATCCCGAACCGCTGTTCGCCGAGATCGCCAAGCTCGACTCCGAGAAGGCGACGCTGCGGATGCAAGACATCTATAGCGAGCCGATCAAGCCCGAGCTCGTGTCCGCTCGCATCCGCCAGATCCGCGAGGCAGGTGTGGTCTCCTGCGCGAGCGTCACGCCACAGCGCACGGAGAAGCTCGCGCCCGCGATCCTCGCCGCCGAGCTCGATCTGCTCGTGATCCAGGGCACGGTGGTGTCGGCCGAGCACGTGTCGAAGACCGTCGAGCCGCTCAACCTCAAGCGGTTCGTACGCGAGCTCGACATCCCGGTGATCGTGGGTGGTTGCGCGTCGTACCAAGCGGCGCTGCATCTCATGCGCACTGGCGCGGCCGGCATCCTCGTCGGTGTCGGGCCGGGTCATGCATGCACCACGCGCGGCGTGCTCGGTATCGGCGTGCCCCAAGCGACGGCGATCGCGGACGCACGCGCCGCGCGGATGCGTCACCTCGACGAGACCGGCGTGTACGTGCACGTGATCGCCGACGGCGGAATGGGCACCGGCGGCGACATCGCGAAGGCGATCGTGTGCGGAGCAGACGCCGTGATGATCGGCTCGCCGCTCGCCGCCGCTGCCGAGGCGCCCGGCCGGGGCTACCACTGGGGCATGGCGACGTTCCACCCGACGCTGCCTCGTGGCGCACGGGTCAAGACCTCGACCCGCGGCACCCTCAAGGAGATCCTGGTCGGCCCGGCGCACGAGAACGACGGGCGCATGAACCTGTTCGGTGCGCTTCGCACGTCGATGGCCACGTGCGGCTACGAGACGGTCAAGGAATTCCAGAAGGCCGAGGTCATGGTCGCTCCTGCGCTGCAGACGGAAGGCAAGGCGCTGCAGAAGTCGCAGGGCATCGGCATGGGCGCGTAGCCCGGTCACTGCAGGCAGCGCGATGACCGAGCCGTTCGACATGATCTTCGTCGTCGACTTCGGTGCGCAGTACGCGCAGCTGATCGCCCGGCGCGTCCGCGAGGCTCACGTCTACTCCGAGATCGTGCCCCACACGATCACCGCGGAGGAGATCGCCGCGCGCCGGCCATCGGGTCTCATCTTCTCGGGCGGTCCGGCATCCGTGCACGTCGACGGCGCGCCGCGCATCGACCCCGCGGTCTACGAGCTGGGCGTGCCCGTCCTGGGCATCTGCTACGGCGCCCAGCTCGTCGCGCTGCAGCTCGGCGGCGAGGTCGCCCGTACCGGGCGGGGAGAGTACGGGCGCACATCGCTCGCAGCGATCTCGTCATCCGTGATCCTCGGTGAGGGCGCGCCGATCGAAGACACGGTGTGGATGTCGCACTTCGACACCATCACGAGGGCGCCCGAGGGCTTCCACGTCGCAGCGCGCACCCCGGACACGCCGGTTGCCGTGCTCGAGCACGACGGGCGTCGCATCTACGGGGTGCAGTTCCATCCAGAGGTCGCGCACACCCCTCGTGGCCAAGAGATGCTCAAGCACTTCCTCTACACCGTGTGCGAATGCCGACCCACGTGGACGATGGCGTCGATCATCGAGACGTCGGTCGACGCGGTCCGCGCACAGGTGGGCGGGGAGCGCGTGATCTGCGGGCTGTCGGGTGGCGTGGACTCCTCGGTGGCCGCAGCGCTCGTGCACAAGGCAGTCGGCCATCAGCTCACGTGCGTGTACGTCGACACCGGCCTCATGCGCGCGGGGGAGAGCGAGCAGGTCGTCGACACGTTCCACCGCCACCAGGGCATCGAGCTCGTGCACGTCAAGGCAGCCGACCGCTTCTTCGAGCGGCTCGCCGGCGTCACCGATCCCGAGCAGAAGCGCAAGGCGATCGGAGAGCTCTTCATCCGTGTGTTCGAGGAAGCCGCGGGAGGGCTGTCCGATGCGCGCTTCCTGGTGCAGGGCACTCTCTACCCCGACGTGATCGAGTCCGGCACGAAGGATGCCGCGCGCATCAAGAGCCACCACAACGTGGGCGGGCTCCCCGAGGACATGGACTTCGAGCTCGTCGAGCCGCTTCGCAACCTGTTCAAGGACGAGGTGCGCCGCGTCGGCGAGCAGCTCGGCCTGCCGGAGGAGATCGTGTGGCGGCAACCGTTCCCCGGTCCCGGGCTCGGCGTGCGGATCATCGGCGAGGTGACCCGCGAGAAGGTCGAGACGCTGCAGCACGCCGACGCGATCGTGCGGGAGGAGGTGCGGCGCGCAGGGCTCGAGCGCGAGCTCTGGCAAGCATTCGCGGTGCTCGCCGACATCCGCACTGTGGGCGTGATGGGCGACGAGCGCACGTACGCGCACCCGATCATCGTCCGGGCGGTGACGAGCGACGATGCCATGACTGCCGACTGGGCACGCCTGCCCTACGAGCTCCTCGAGCGCCTCTCCAGCCGCATCATCAACGAGGTGGCCGGCGTGAATCGCGTTGCCTACGACATCACCTCGAAGCCGCCAGGCACGATCGAGTGGGAGTGAGCGCGACTGCGCGACTCGTCGACAGGCGTCCCCATCTGACCGGAGCCGATCTGTTGACGCGGCTCGTTCCGCCCCGGCGGTTCGCGGCCGCGCGCTTCGCCACGTACATCCCCGACCCCGCGCATCCGACGCAGGCAGCAGCCCTCGCCGAGATGGAGGGGTTCACCGCGTCGGTCGGCGAGCCTCGAGAGGCGAAGTCGCGCTGGTCTCGCAAGCCTCGGGCTGTGGAGCAGGGGTCGGCCGCTCGCTACCTCGACGGCGGGTACGGCGTGGGGAAGACGCACTTGCTCGCCGCGGCGTGGCACGAGGCGCCGGCGCCGAAGTCGTACCTGACCTTCGCCGAGCTCGCGGGCATCATCGGCTTCCTCGGGATGGAGCCGGCGATTGAAGCGTTCCGCACGCACCGCTTGCTGTGCATCGACGAATTCGAGCTCGACGACATCGCGCAGACGCTGATGACCGTGACGTTCCTGCGAGCGGTGATCGGCGCGGGGGTGAAGGTCGTCGCGACATCGAACTCGTTGCCGGATCGTCTCGGGGAAGGTCGTTTCGCAGCTGACGACTTCACGCGGGAGATCGCTGCCATCGCCGCCCACTTCCAGGTCGTGCGCATCGACGGGCCCGACTATCGGGCGAAGGCGAGAGTCGAGGCCGAGCCGTTCGCGCCCCACGAGCTCGACGCGATGCTGCAGACGTTGGTCGATGGCGGAGCCGCCGCGAGCGACGACGACTTCGAGGCGTTGATCGCTCATCTCCGCGTCGTGCCGCCCGTCCAGGTCGCCGCTGCGCTCGAAGGTCTCGACGCGGTCGTGGTGCGGGGGTTCGTGCCGCTCGAGAACCAGGGCGCGGCCGTGCTGTTCGTGCACCTGATCGACGAGATCTACGACTCGGGGCTCACCTTCGTGGCGTCGGGGTGCGCGATCACCGAGCTCTTCTCGCCGTCGTACCGGCGGGGCGGCTATCGCAAGAAGTACGGGCGGTGTGAGAGCCGGCTCGCGGCGCTGCTCGGTGAGGCTCGCGTCGCGACGCGGTCATGACGAGTCGCCGGCGGGCCGCTCGTGGAGCGCGACGAAGAGCGCCCACGGCTCGCCGTCGGGGTCGGGGGCCCACGAGGCGGCCTCCTCGACGAGGGCCTCGAAGCGGGCCTGGAGCTCGTCCCGTTGCTCGGGCGAGAGGCGCAGCGCCAGGCGACTGGTCTTGCGCGACTCGACCGGCGACTCGAGCAGCTCCGCCCGGAACGCGTCGACCATCGCCACGGTGATGTCCTGCGGTGCGTCTCCGATGTCGAGCGTCCACGACTTGCCCGTGGACCGATAGGGCACCTCGGCGGCGTTGCGGGCTCCTCGGCGCGGGGCTTCGGCGGCCACGAAGCCAGTCGCGACGAGCATGCGCAGGTGGTAGAGCGTGGTGCCGGGGTTGCGGCCCAACCGCTCGGCGAGCTGCTTGTTCGTGAGCGCGGCGTCGAACGTGAGGCGGATGATCCGAAGCCGGTCAGGGTGGGCGAGCGCCTTGGCTTCCTCAGGGGTGGCCGCCCGGCGTGACCCCTGACTCATTGACTCTTCTCAATCACTTCGGTAACCATACCGGGTGGCCGAAGCCCCGGAGCGCTCTCTCCTCCAGAACCGGAACTTCGTGCTGCTGTGGTCCGGCCAGACGGTCAGTGAGGTCGGGAGCGCGGTCACCCAGCTCGCCATCCCGCTCCTCGCAGTCATCACGCTCGACGCCACCACGTTCGAGGTCGGTGCGCTCGCGGCGTGCACCCAGCTCGCGTTCCTCCTCATCGCCTTGCCCGCGGGGGCATGGGTCGACCGGTGGCGACGCCGGCCCGTGCTCATCTGGGCAGACATCGGGCGGATGGCGGTGATCGGCTCCATCCCGATCGCGGACGCGCTCGGCGTGCTGACCCTCGCGCAGCTCTTCGTCGTGGCCGTCGTCGCCGGCACCTTGACCGTGTTCTTCGACGTGGCGTACCAGAGCTACCTGCCGGTGCTCGTCGAGCCCGAAGAGCTCGTCGACGCGAACGGCAAGCTGGGCGCGAGCCAGGCGTTCGGACAGGTCGCGGGACCGAGCTTCGGGGGAGCGCTCGTCGGCGCGCTGGGCGCCGGCTACGCGGTGATGATCGACGCCTTCAGCTTCTTGGTCTCTGCGGTGACGACGATAGGGATCCGCACGCACGAGCCGAGACCCCATCCTCGCCGTCCCGACCTCAGGCTGCGCGACGAGATCAAGGAAGGGCTCGCCTTCGTGTTCGGGCATCCGATCCTGCGAAAGGTCGTGGGGTGCACGGCGACGAGCAACTTCTTCGGCGCCGCGAGCTTCGCGGTCATCACCGTGTACATGGTCCGCACGCTCGACGCGCCCACATGGGCGATCGGCCTCGTGTTCAGCGTCGGCAGCATCGGCGGTCTCATCGGCGGCTTGCTCGCCGGCCGGATCGGGAAGGTCGTCGGCACGGCGCGCATCATCTGGCTGAGCCAGGTCGTGGCGGGCCCGTTCGGCCTCCTGGCCGTCATCGCGTACCCGAGGTGGGGGCTCACGTTCGTGGCGATCGCCTTCCTCGCCACGAGCGTCGGCAGCGTCGTCTACAACACCGCGCAGGTGTCGTACCGGCAGAGCATCTGCCCACCCGCGCTGCTCGGCCGCATGAACGCGTCGGTGCGGTTCGTGGTGTGGGGCACGATGCCCCTGGGTGCCCTCTTCGGAGGGGTGTTCGGCTCGCTCGTGGGAGTGCGCCAGACCGTGCTGGTGGGTGCCCTCGGGGTCTGGGGAGCGTCCCTGTGGGTGGTCTTCTCGCCCTTGCTGCACATGCGCGACCTGCCCTCCCTCGACGAAGAGGCGAGCGCCCACGCGCTCGCAGCGGGCTAGGCAATTCGGACCTTTCGCAACGCGTTCGTAATGTCTGGGAAGCGCCTTTGCTAAGGTCTCGACCCCATGAGCCCGGTCGCCGACCGAGCGCCCCACCGCGTGCGGAGGCGGGTGTCTCGTGGCCTCGTCGCCTCGGTCGTCTGTGGCCTCCTCGCTCCACTCGTGATCGCTTCCCCGGCGTCGGCCGACAAGATCAGCGACACGCGCAAGCAGGCGGCGCGCATGGCTGCCCACTTGGACGACCTCCAAGAGCACGCCGACAACCTGAGCGAGGACTACGCCGACGCGGTCTACCAGCTGCACGAGCTCGACGGACAGGTCGCCCAGGCACAAGCGCAGATGGATGCGGCGGATGCCGCGCTCGGGCAGACGCGTGATCGGCTGCGCGGCTACGCGGTGAGCGCGTACGTGCACGTCGAGCAGAGCAGCGACTTGTTGGTCTTCCTCGGCAGCACCCCTGAGGACGCGGACGCCCGGATCGGGTATGCCGACATCGCTGTCGGGAAGGACCGGTCGCTCGCCGATACGTTCCGCTCCGCGAGCGAGGATGCCGCGGCGGCCCGGAGCGACTTGATGGCGCAGCGCGAGCGTCAAGCCGAGCTGCAGGCGAAGGTGCAGGCCGCGAAGAAGGCGGCCGAGAAGGCAGTGGCCCAGCAGACGACGGCGCTCGCGGGCGTGCGGGGCCAGCTGGCCGTCCTCGTGCGCCAGGAGCAGGCCCGTCTCGCCGCCGAGGCGGCCAAGCAGGCTCGGGCACGCCAGCAGCAGAGCCGCACGGGCCGCACGTCCACCGCCGGTCGCAACGTGCCGGCCCCGTCGGCTGGGGTGGGCGGCGCGATCGCTGCCGCACGCAGCCAGCTCGGCGTCCCGTACCGGTGGGCCGCGTCGTCACCGGGGTCGGGCTTCGACTGCTCGGGGCTCACGTCGTGGGCGTGGGCGCGGGCGGGGAAGTCGCTTCCGCACTCGTCACGGGCGCAGTACGCGTCGTTGCCGCACGTCCCGCTCGACCAGCTGCAGCCGGGCGACCTGGTGTTCTTCGGCGGCCACAGCGTGAACCACGTCGGGATCTACATAGGGGGCGGGATGATGATCCACGCGCCCCACACCGGCGCAACGGTCGAGGTTGCGACGATCTATCGCCGCGGCCTCATCGGCGCGGCTCGCCCCTGACGAGCGCGTTCGCCGACCTCGACCCAGAACTCGGTCATGAGGCGCTCGAACCGACGTCCGAGCTCGAGCGTCGCGAGCTCCCACTCACCCGCCTCGTCGCTCACGGATTCGTGCAGAGCGTCGTAGTCGGACCGCATCCGGCCATGCGCGGCGACCTGCTCGTCGGCGAGGGCAGCGACATCCTCGAGGGAGCCTGACGCCGCGAAGAAGAGCTTGAGGAGGCCGAGGTCTCGTACCTCGGTCTCGTCACTCGTGGGCTCGCCCACCCACGAGCGCAAGGCACTGCGCCCGGCCGGGGTGATGCGGTACAGGCGCCGGCGACGACCGGTCTCCTCGACGTCCTCGTCGAGCAAGCCCGCAGCGACGAGGCGAGCGGGCTCTGCGTAGAGCTGGCTGTGCGGGAATGGCCAGAAGTAGCCGACCGATCCCGCGACCATCTGCTTGAGGTCGTACGAGGTGACGGGCGAGTGGTGCGCGGCGAAGCCGAGCACCACGTACGACACGGGGTTCAGCGAGATCTCGATGGGGCTCATGGTACGACTCGGACGGTATGGTCTCGCTCCATGCCGCTTGCCTCGTCGGGTTCCGCGTCTGAAGCATTCGACGGGTTCGACCGCCTGTCCTTCACGTCAGAGGGGCGCACGTATCCGTTGTTCCGGATCGGATCGGGCCCCGGCGTGATCGTGATGACCGAGATGCCGGGCATCAGCCCGAAGGTGGCCGCGTTCGGGCGGCGCATCGCCGACGAGGGGTTCACCGCGGTGCTCCCGTCGTTGTTCGGCACGCCCGGCCGAGAGCCGACGATCGGTTACGGCCTGCAGTCGATGGTGCCGGCGTGCGTCGCGAAGGAATTCGCGGCGCTCGCGACTGACAAGACCGCGCCGGTGACGTTGTGGTTGCGAGCGCTCGCGCGGCAGGTGCACGGCGAGTGCGGCGGCCCCGGAGTCGGAGCGGTCGGGATGTGCTTCACCGGCGGGTTCGCACTCGGGATGATGCTCGACGACACGACCGTCGCCCCGGTGCTGAGCCAGCCGTCTCTGCCGATCGCTGTGTCGAAGTCGCGGCGCGGCGCGGTCGGGCTCTCGGCGACCGATCTCGCCGCGGTGAAGGCGCGCGCGGCCGCCGGGTGCGACGTGCTCGGGCTGCGCTTCACGGGCGACAAGTTCGTGCCGAAGGAGCGCTTCGAGACCTTGCGGCGTGAGCTCGGGGACCGGTTCATCGCAGTCGAGATCGACTCGTCCGAGGGCAACGCGCACGGCATCCCCAAGAACGCGCACTCCGTGCTGACCGAGCACCTGGTCGACGAGCCGGGCCACCCGACGCGCGATGCGCTGAACCAGGTGCTCACTTTCTTCAAGGACCGTCTCAGCCCGGGGTGAGCGTCCACCCCGGTCGTAACATGGACCGGCCATGCCCACCGCTGAGCTCAATCCCGACCAGCTCGACGCGGTCGTGCACGCCGAGGGGCCGCTGCTGATCGTCGCGGGTGCCGGGTCAGGGAAGACCCGGGTGCTGACCCACCGCATCGCGCACCTCATCGAGCAGCAGGGCGTCAGCCCCTTCCGCATCCTCGCCATCACGTTCACGAACAAGGCGGCGGACGAGATGCGACAGCGCGTCGAGGCGCTCGTCGGTCCGGTCGCGAAGAAGATGTGGGTCTCGACGTTCCACGCCGCGTGCGTGCGCATCTTGCGCCGCGAC
>DATKAS010000371.1:0-6662 GCA_035497855.1 Acidimicrobiales bacterium | reverse complement strand
GAACGCGCGACGAGGAAGGCGGAGGTCGGATGCGTCGGCTTCGACGACGACGATGTCGTCTCCGAAGTGTCTGCGCAGGTGCGCGGCGCGACCGGGATGGAGCTCGACGGCGATCACGCGGGCGCCGGTCTCGATCAGAGGCCGCGTGAGCGCGCCCCAACCCGCGCCGACGTCGACGACGAGGTCGCCTCTCCCGATGCCGGCGTCAGCGACGAGCTGCTGCGCCCAGCGGGGATCGAGCTGATGCCATCCCCACGTTCTGCCCGCGGACGGGCCCGGCGTGGCCACGGCGACGGACGATCATCACGGCTGCCATCGACCCACCCTCGCAGGTTCTCGGTCGCGAGGGCCGACAATTTCGTCGGTGGACGCGACGGAGAACGGTGGGAGCGGAAGACTGGGTCGTCGTGGACGGCAACACGGTCGCCGAGCGGCTCGGGCTGGGACCGCGCCGCGAAGCGTGGCTGCAGTCGCTCGACCGGGTCGCTCCGTCAGCGACGTTCGCGTTGCCCGACAGCGACCACGCGGCCGACCTGCTCGCGTTGCTCGCCATCCCCCCTGAGGATGCCGACGCGGTGCTGTCGGTGTGGCCCGATCCTGAGCGCGACCCCGAGATCTGGTGGCTGCTCGAGCGGTGTCACGCGCGGTTGGTCACGGCGATCGGGGACGTCGACGCCGTCGTGGAGTGCCCGCCGCTGCCGCGTGCCCTCGGCCTGCGGGGCCGGTGCTTCTGGGTGTTCGCGTTCGCGTCGATGGTCCCGGTCACTCGCGAGCTGCACGCTCGTCGTGGCGTGCCCGACGAGGTCTCGCGTGCCACGCTCGCCGACCTCGGCCAGCAGATGGTCATCCACCGGCGTCGTCACGACTCGGTCGGGCTCGACCTGCAGTGGTGGCTCGTGCCCCACTTCCTCGGCACCCTCTATGCGCTGGGCCGCTTGCAGTTCCACCTCTACCGCTTGCGATGCAGCATCGCCGGCCCGGCGTTCTGGCCCGACAGCGACGAGCCTGGCTTCCGCCACGGCGATGCGACCCTCGGGATCCACATCCCCGCGATCGGCGCGCTCACGCCGGAGAGCTGTGATGCGTCCTTCGCAGCGGCGCGCTCGTTCGTCGACGAGCACTTCCCCGAGCACGACTTCCGCGTCGGCACGTGCACGTCATGGCTCCTCGACGACCAGCTCGCCTCTTGCCTCCCCGCGGACTCGAACATCGTGCAGTTCCAACGCCGGTTCCACGTCGTCGACGGCGCCGCGGACGACAGCCGCGACACGTTGCTGTTCGTGTTCGACCGCGTGCCCGAGTCGTTCGACGACCTTCCGCAGCGGACGACGTTGGAGCGGGCGATCGTGCAGCATCTTCGAGCCGGCGGTCGGTGGCGCACCCGCACGGGTTGGGTCGAGCTCTAACCGAGCAGGGGCACCGCTTCCGAGTACGGCTGCTCGAGTCGTGGTGACCGGCGTTAAGTTCGCCCCATGGGGACTGCGCTCGGCGTGCTGTTCCACCAGGTGTCCATCGCGCTCGACGAGCCGATGGTCGCTGACGTCGACGCTCGCACGGACGAGGTCCTCCGCGACTGCGGTGTCCTGCTCCAGCGCGACACCGAGGTCGCGATCGCCCTCGGATCGCGCGGCATCGTCGACCTGCAGCGCATCGTCCGTCGCGTCATCGCCTGGGTGCGCGAGCAGGGCGCGGAGCCGTTCGTCGTGTCGGCGATGGGCAGCCACGGCGGCGCCACCGCGGACGGCCAGCGTGCCGTGCTCGCGTCGTATGGCCTCGACGAGGAGGGTCTCGGCTGCGCCGTGCGCACGAGCATGGAGGTCGTGCGGCTCCCCACCGAGGTGGCGGGAGAGCCGGTCGTGTTCGATGCCGAGGCCGCGAAGGCGAGCGCGACGATCGTCGTGAACCGCGTGAAGCCGCACACCGACTTCCACGGCACGTTCGAGAGCGGCCTCATGAAGATGGTGGCGATCGGCCTCGGCAACCGGGTGCAGGCCGAGCGCATCCACGCGCACGGAGCGGCCGGGTTGCGCACACTGGTGCCCCCCATCGGCGAGCAGGTGCTCGCGCACGCCAACGTGGTGCTCGGCGTCGCGATCGTCGAGAACGCGCTCGAACAGGTGATGGCCATCGAAGCGGTGCCCGCCGCCGAGATCTCACGCACCGAGCCCGCTTTGCTCGCCCTCGCCCGCGAGCACATGCCTCGCCTTCCCGTCGACGATCTCGACGTCCTCCTCGTCGACCAGATGGGGAAGGACATCAGCGGAGTCGGCATGGACACCAATGTGATCGGCCGCACGATGATCCGCGGCGAGGCCGACCCCGACACACCGCGCATCAAGATGATCGGTTGCCACCGGTTGACCGCCGCGTCGCACGGCAACGCGTGTGGCATGGGCCTCGCCGACGTGGTCCCTCGAGGTTTGGTCGCGGCGATCGACGAGGAGGCGACGCGCACGAACATCGTGACGTCGGGCTTCCTCTTGCGCGGCAAGCTGCCCCTCGTCGCCGACGACGACCGGCACGTCTGGGAGCTGTGCCTGCGTGGCGCCGGCGTGATCGACGTCGGAGAGGTGCGCGCGGTTCGCATCCTCGACACGTTGCACTGCGCGGACCTGTGGGTGAGCGAGGCGGTCTGTCGTGAGCTTCGCGACCGCGGGGACGTGACCGTGCAGGCGAGCGGCCTCGCGCTCCACGGCGAAGACGGTGCGTTGCGGCCCTTCCGGTCGTCGTGAAGAAGCTGATCGTCCTCGCAGACGACCGCACGGGCGCGTTCGAGACTGCCGGTGCCTGCGCAGACCTCGGAGCAAGGGCCGCGGTCGTGCCGTTCGGGGTCGAGCCTCCCGATGATGCCCAGTGCGTCGTCGTCGATCTCGCGACCCGACACCTTCCCTACGGCGCGGCTCGTGTCCGCGCCGCCGATGCCCACCCCGCAGCCGCGCACAAGATCGACTCGACGCTGCGCGGCAACTGGGCACACGAGCTCGTCGCCCGGCACGAGGCGTCAGGCCGACCCGTCCTGGTGGTGCCCGCGTTCCCCGCCGCAGGGCGCACGTGCGAGGGGGGGATCGTGCTGGTGCACGGCGTGCCGGTCGCCGACGGCGATGCCTCCGCCGACGTGCGGGGACCGGTGCGCTCGAGTCGGCCCGCCGATCACCTGCGCGACGCCGGAGCCGGGGCCGTCGACGAGCTCCTCCCCGCAGAGGCGGAGAGATGGCTCGACGGGCCTTCCGCGGCGTTCGCGGTGTGCGACGCCGATACCGACGCCGATCTCGCCGCGGTGACGCGGTCGTGGTCGCGCCACCGCACCGTGATCCCCGCGGGCACGGCGGCGACGATCGCCGCTGCGGCGCGCGCCGTGGTCACGCTGAAGGGCTCGCCGCTGACGCGGCCGCGGCTCGGCCTGCCGGCGTTGATCGTGTGCGCGAGCACCCATCCGGTCGCGCTCGCGCAAGTCGCCGTCGCGGAAGCCGCAGGCGTCGAGGTGCTGCGTCCACAGACGACGTACAGGGGTGATCCCGCGCAGATCGCAGCCGTTCTCGGAGCGGAGGCCCGTGCGGCCCTCTCGACGGGCGCGTTCCGTACGATCGTCCTCGTGGGTGGAGACACTGCAGCGAGCGTGCTGGGCGACGCCGCCGTCACCGTTGGCGGCACCGTCGGCACGGGCATCGCGTGGAGTCGCCCGTGGGGAGACGACGGACCCGTCGCCCTCACGAAGCCAGGTGGGTTCGGCGTCGCCACCACGCTCGTCGACCTGCTCTCGGGAGTCCCGTCGTGACGACTGCCGTGCCGATGGCGATCACGATGGGCGACGCGTCGGGCGTCGGTCCCGAGATCGTGCTGCGCGTCGCGGCGGAAGGCGACCTCGACGATCGGGTCGTGGTCTACGGCGACGCGAGCATCTTGTACGCGGGGCAGCGGCTGCTCGGCACGTCGGTGCCGATCCGCTCGATCGAGATGCCGGGCGATGCGGTTCCTGGCGAGCTGAATGTCGTCGACCTCCGCATGCTCCGGCCCACCCAGCACCGGCCGGGCGAGCTCAGCGCGGAGTCCGGTGCGGCGGCGCGTGCGTACGTCGAGCGCGCGACGGTCGACGCGCTCAAGGGTCGCGTCGCCGGATTGGTGACGATGCCGATGAACAAGGAGGCGACGCAGCTCTCCGACCCCGCCTTCGTCGGTCACACCGAGATGATCGCGGCCCTCTGCGGGGCACCGAGTGTCACGATGATGCTGACGAACGGGTCCATCGCCGTCACGCACGTGAGCACGCACTGCGCGTTGCGAGAGGCGATCGAACGAGTGCGAGCGGACCGCGTGCTGGATGTCATCGAGCTCACCCACGCGGCGTTGTCTCGGTTCATCGAGGCACCCCGCATCGCCGTGTGTGGCTTGAACCCCCACGCTGGCGAGCACGGCCTGTTCGGCACCGAGGACGCCGTGCACATCACGCCCGCGATCGAGGACGCCCGGCGCCGAGGCATCGATGCGACCGGCCCGCATCCCGCCGACACGGTCTTCTTCGAGGCAGTGCACCGCGCCAGGTATGACGCGATCGTCTGCATGTACCACGATCAGGGCCACGCGCCCATGAAGCTGCTGGCGTTCGAAGAGGGCGTGAATGTGACCCTCGGCATCCCGATCATCCGCACGTCGGTCGACCATGGCACCGCCTTCGACATCGCGTGGAAGGGTGTCGCGTTCACGGGCTCCCTCCGCCACGCGCTCGCCTATGCCTGGCGGCTGGCAGGTGTGTGAGCGTCAGTCGTCGAGCGTCACCACACGATCAGCTGCCGCGACGACCATCTCGTCGTGCGTCGCGACGAGGACGCCTCCTCCTAGCTCGGCGCGCTGGCGGAGCGCGTCGACGACCTGACGTGCGCTCGCCGCGTCCTGGTGGCTCGTCGGCTCGTCGGCGAGGAGCAGCTTCGGCTCGACCACGAGGGCGCGGGCGAGCGCGGTGCGTTGACGCTGGCCCACGGACGTCTCCGCCGGGAGGCGGTTGGCGAGATCCGAGAGCGACAGCGATGCGAGCACGTCGCCCGCGCGTGTGGAGGCCACCGTGCGATCGACGCCACATCCTCGGAGCGCGATCTCGACGTTCTCGCGGGCGGAGAGCTCGCCCATGAGCGCGAGCACCTGTGGCACCACGGCGACGTGGTCCCACGCTCGGGGGTCTCCCGCCGAGAGCGGAGGGCCCCATCGCACCTCGCCGTGGTCCGGGGCGCACCACCCAGCGAGGATGGCCAGGAGCGTGCTCTTCCCGCTGCCCGACCGGCCGCGAACTGCGACGAGCTCGTGCGTCCGCACCTCCATCGTCACCGGTCGGAGCCCTGACGACTCGTCCCACCGCTTGCCGACGCCGTCGAGGACGACGAGGACGTCGGAGTCGACACCGGTCATCCGACCCGCCTTCCGTGGTCGAGACGGATCACAGTGTCCGCCACGTCGATGACATGGTGGTCATGGGACGCGACGACCATGGTGGTGCCGCGGCGCGCGAGCACCCGCAGCGCGTCGACGACTGTCGCCGAGCTCGTGGCGTCGAGCGACGCGGTCGGCTCGTCGGCCACGACGAGATCCGGGCCACCGACGAGCGCGCACACGAGCGCGACTCGCTGTTGCTCGCCTCCCGACAGCTCGTGCACCCGCTTGTGCGCGAGGTGGTCGACTTCGACGGCCTCCATCAGCCCTCGTGCCTCGCCGCCACGACTGGTTTCCGCATGTCGGCCTGCTCTGACTCGCAACGCCCAGTTCACGTTGCCGAGCGCACTGGTCCGCGCGAGGAGGTTGTCGGATGGCATCGGGAGCACGATGCCGATCCGAGCACGACGGAAGCGCCGTCGCGATCGACGTCCGAGGTCGGTGACGAGCTCGTCGCCGACTCGCACGTGTCCGGAGGTCGGACGGTCGGTGCACGACATCATCGACAGCAGCACGGACTTCCCTGATCCGGACGGGCCTGCGATGACGCAGAGGCTGCCTGCCGGGATCGCGAGGTCGACGTCGGCGATGGCGACGACAGTGCCCGACGGCGTGCGGAACCGCCGCGTGACCGCCTCGCCCGAGACCGCCGCCCGCGTGATCTCTCGGTCACTCGGCACTGCGCATCGCCTCCATTGGGTCGACCCTCGCCGCGGTGATGGTGCCGATCACCGCGAGCACGAGGAGTGCAACGAGCCCGATCGCGAGCGCTCCGGCCATGCTCGCCAGATCGACGACGACCGCGCCCGGCGGCTCGAGGTTGCGCAGGGTGTCGAGATGGCGGATCGCAAGGTGCACGATGACGATCGCGGCGACGATGCCGACGGCAGCGCCGATCGCGAACGGCACCGCGAGCTCGACGAAGATCGCGGTCGCCTCGTCGCGGAGATCGATGCCCATGCGTCTCCCCACGACCGAGGCGCTCTCGCGGGCACGGCGTCGCGCGTCGAGCACGAGAACTTGCGCGACGACCACGACGATGGCGATCAGCACGCCGAACGCAGTGAGCACCGCGTACGACCATCGCACCGTGAGGAAGCTGGTGGCATCGAAGACGTCGTCGACGGTCTGCGAACCGAGGACGACCCAGCCGCTCGCCTGCAGTGCCTCGACCGCGTTCGGTGGCGGGTCGTGGATCCACACCTCGGTCGCGAGTCCGAGGTCGCTCTTGTCGAGCAGCCGTC